>NZ_JBFRFN010000012.1:0-197442 GCF_052114825.1 Paenibacillus sp. 2TAF8 | reverse complement strand
CGCCTGGCCCGCATGGCTGCGCCTGCTGCAGGCCCTGCCGCCGGGCGGCGCGCTGGCGCTGCTCGCAGCGCTCCCGCCTGCGGCCCGTTGCGGGCTGCTGCGCGCGCCCGCTTGCGTCCGCGAAGGGCTGCTTGCGCTATGCGGTACGCCTAACGGCACGCAGCAGCCCCTCGCGGACGAAGTGCCCGCCCCTACGCTCGCAGCGCATGCGCTCCTGGCGGGCACGCTCGCGCTGCTCGCCGGACGGCAGAGCCTGGCGCGTGATTGGGCCGAACATGCGGCCCGAATCACTGCACGGCATGCTGCCGCCCAAGGCCGCCCGGCGAAGAGTCTTCCGCCGGGCCTGCATACCCTGCTGCGCCTGACTTCTCCCGGCGCAGCCACTGACCTAACCTTCCAGCAGCAGTGTAACATGCTGCTGATTTACCTGTAATCCAGCGTGCCCATGCCGGCTACGCTGGATTACATAACCCCCGGCTTTTAAGCACAGCAAAAAGCCGGGGCATCCCGGCAAGACGCTATACCCATCCTTATTTTCACAATGATCTCCCGTTAATTACTTGAAACAACTCAATCCTCCCTGCTTTCATTTGAAACGCATACTATACATTTGCCATGTCTTTACTACGGTCATCATGATACCGCCTTGCATATTACAGCCCTGAAACACCGAATAGGTGCACCGTACATTTCCGAGGAGATCGCATCCTCCGGTTCCACCACGTTCAGTTTATCTTCAATCGTCAGCCCGGTGACAGCCATGATCGTTTCCAGCAAGTCTGGCCGCATTTCGGGCACATCAAAGGTGGCGATCAACTGTCCGTTCGGCTTCAGCACCCGAGCGAATTCGCGGAAAGCCCGCAGCATTGTGCCGGTGTCTAGATGTTCCAGAACAGAGATGCAAAATACGCGGTCAAACTGCTCAGCAGCATATGGAAGTTGAGCCAGATTGGCCTTAGCACGGTTGAGTCTTGTTAGATAAATTCCGGGCAGATTCCGCGCTGCCTGTTCACCGAAGTCAGCAGCAATATCCAGCCGAATCGCCTCTTCCGACAAAATACGTTCATCCCAGTCACACGCATGAACTTCACGGCAATGCTCTGTAAGCCAAAATTTGAACGGGTGTGAGATACCACAGGCAGCATCCAGCACGACATCTTCCGGGCGTGCAAACTGCCGGGCCCACTCATACTCGTAAGGACGACTCCACCACGCAGGATGAAGCGGAAAGACCAGCGTATCCGTCTTTGGGTCGCTTTGCCGAATGTACCTAGATTCCAACATCTCCATAGTGCGAGGCGTATCCATCATGTCCGAATCCCCTCCCTCAATCCTGTCTCCGTTAAAAAAGATTCCAGAACCCTGCTCCACCGGCTCCGCCATATGGACAGATCATAAGATAGTGCAGTCTCACGCGCATAGATGCCAAGCCGCTCCCGCTCGGCTCGATCCTGAACAAGCCTGACGAGTGCGGCAGTCAGTGCCTGCTCACCTGGAGGAACCAGTAGTCCGTTAAACCCGTCCTGAATCAGATCATTGAGTCCGCCGACATTGGAAGCGATCACCGCAAGGCCGCAGCTCATCGCTTCCAGACAAGCGTAGGAGGTTCCCTCCGAGAATAACGTAGGAATGACAACGATATCTGCCTGATGATAAGCGTCACGAATCTCTCTGAAATCGTACGTGTGCTGGTCGATGCGGGCTGTATGCGGATGTGTACGCTGCCAATAGCGAAAGGCTCTGCCCACCGTACTGCCTTCCACCAGTTCTCCAGCAAATTCAACCTCCACATCTGGGAAAGCCCCCAGCAATGTATCTGCAGCCAGCATCATGGGAACAATGCCGCGCTCGCTGCTGATGCGACGTGGATACAGAATACGTATTGCATGTGGAGCTGAAACAGGTTCATCGCTGTTCGTGAGAGCCTGCCCTGACTGAGGAAGGGGTTCAGTAGCCACGCTTTCTACAGAGATAGCACCGGTGCCTTCCGATAGCTCTGGATCAAAACTTTTCGTACTGACCTTTTCCGCTGATTGGCTATATGCATCTAAATCACCTTGATCTGCTTCATCATGATCCGCTGCATTATCTCTGGATTCGGTAACGATGATGTCCTCATAATTGGCCGGCATTGCCGTGTCTCTTTTCCACGCAGTCATCCAATCTTCTTCGTTTTGTTGTGGGAGTGTCCTCCTTGGCGGAGCCGGGACAAAGTATGAGGTGTCCACGGCGTTGGGAATCAATACGATTTGTTCTGAATCGGTGTACGTACAAGCTGCCCGGCAGAAGGTCTGGAAATGAGAGTCCACCGAGACAATGCGAACCAGTCCGTCCAGTGCCAGCTGGATATGATCTGCAACCTGACGTTTGGTTTCAATCGGCAGACCGGGGCGATCCCAATTGATGCCGTGGCATATCCCGAGGCTGCCAGGTTTGTAGTTAATCGGCTGCCACAGGCAGCTTGCATAGATAATAGGTCCGCGAGCGGCTGCGGCCATCCGGTCAAAAGCTTCAGGTACATTTTCCATGTCATAATCATAGCCATAGACGTCAATCTGTTCGGTTCGGGTCTGGAACGCCTCGAAATAAGACAGTTGATGTACCTCGGGAATGTGACCGAGTCCCCGAATCACACGGCATAGATCAAGAATGTAACGTTCCAGCCCGCCGCCGAATACCCGGTTAAACTCCCGATTGTATCCATCGGTAAAACTATGGGTCAGTATGCTGACCACGCCCATATTATGGTCCCTCCTTCCACGGAAGCAGACGCGGTTCAGGGTCCAGAATGGACTCATACTGTGCCGGATTGCCCCATTCTCCATGCGGATCAATACGTTTGTAGCGTAAGTATTTGCGCACCCGGTCTTCCAGACTGCCAGCCCAGCCGAGATGCTGTACTTTCAGTTCTGTACATACGCCTGACAATACGGTGCAGGACACGGGGAGACGAGGAACATGGTGATTCTGCTGCGGATAAAAGTAGGGATAACCTGGCATATAACGAACAAGGGAGGTCGTGTGACGTTTATGCAGAGACCAGAGTTCATCCTCCCGATAATGGGTTCGGCCGCCCCACATATCGTAGAAACGGAAGGCAAACCAGTCTGCATAGTCCTGATCAATGAGTTTGCGTATCGCCTGTTTGGCTTCTGTGCTGTAGAGTTCATCGGCATCGACCGCAAGAAGCCAATCCGGACAGGTACTAACAGCCGCTTGCCACAGGGTGTTGCGAAGACGCCATTCCTCGGCAAACAGCGGCTTTTCCAAGACATCAAGACGCACTACTTTTGAAAAAGCTCTGCATACATCCGCGGTTCCATCTGTGCTGGCATCATCGACAATGACGATCTCGTCCACGAATTCACTCAGATCTTGCAGTACTTCCTCCAAATAACGTCCTTGTTCATTACGAACCTGAAGCATGGCTGTCAGCTTGTTGTTATTGCTTTTGCGTACCCGGCGTAGGGGGGAGAACTCTTGGAATGTCTCCCTTTCAACAGCCCGGTTGGCAGAAGGATTCGGTTCGTTCCTTGCCTCAATCAGCTGTTCACTGTTCGCTTCCATATCGGGTCTATTCATCAAAGGCATTTCTATCTTCTCCTGCGGCATTCGGTTCAGCTCAACCGCAATCGCTCTATGATTCTCCATGCCTGTTTGTTGTTCTGTTGTCTGCGTCTGAAACGAATCATGCATGATCGGTCTGTTCCCGGGGGCTTTGCGTTTTTTCGGGTCTATCATTAAGGCACCTCCCCAAGCAGTTGTTGTACGGCATGATCCAGCAGCTCCAGTTCCATAATGCAAGCGAGTGCATCTTCATCCTCCACAGCCGCCTCCAGAAACTGTCTTACTGCACCGTGGCGTTCTCCCCGAAGAGCCAGTGCTGTTCCGGATAGTTGTTTATATTGCAGAAGACTATCTCCGTCATGAATGTCGATGGCATGCACTAGGGTGAGTGCGGCCTCCACACGCTGTGTTTCCCGATAGATACGGAATTTCCAATGCCTTGCCGTTTCCCCGCCAAGCTCATCCAGAATACGAATAGCACTGCCATAATCGTCATTGATGCGGAGCAGTTCTGCTCGAACCAACTGTTCCTCTCCGGCTTCGAGCCAGCGGCACAATTGTTCATAGTGGTGGCGTTCCTGCTCGTCGCTTGCACTGATGCCAAAAACCTGCAGAGCTTCTTCAATCTGACCCGACCTCGCATAGATGGCAGAGAGGAATCGATAATGGGACGCAACGCAATCCTGCCTTCTGTTGATGGCAGCGTGTATGAAGGCTTCCTTAAGCGAAGCGGCGGCGCGGGAATCATCGAGTAAATACTCATAAGCCGAGAGAAGAAAGGAAATCGTTTCATGAGCACCTGTTTTTGCTCGAAGCTGTCTGTAGTAATCTGCTCGCGCACGGATTTGTAGCATTGTAATATGATCTGATTTACCTGCAAGTACCTGTTGGAGTGCGTGCATCAAAAACAGTTCATAGTCCCCCACTGGGATACGTGTGCCATCATGATGGATATAACCAGCAGGAGAAGCGTCTTCCCCTCCCAACCAGATGGCACGGGTGCCTTGAAAGAGCAATTTCATGTACCGGGTTTCCGAAGATGTGCCCACCAGATCGGCAATGCCGACAAGCCTGGAGATACTGCTCTCCCAGAGCGGAGAGGCTGCTTCATCCCCTACAGGTTCAGGCAATAGTGCAATGCATATTTCCGGCTGAAGTGAAGCCACAGTCATAAGCCAGTAAGGGTGCGCGACCACAGCAGCAGTACGTGGCTCCTGTAACCGGGTTTCTGCTTCCGAGAGTGAAATTACTTGAATGGCATTTGGAAGTTCCTCCTCCTCAGCCGTGCGGCTGCTTACATAATAGAGGGTTCCTTGTTCTGCTGCCAATAGTGCTGCGATGTCGGGATAGGGAAAGGAGGACCAGCCTCCTTTCCGCGGAAAAAGCACATATTGAGCTGTGATGTCTGTATGCACGGACAGCTCAGGTGTTATCTTTTTCCGGTCGTGCTTACGTTCCGGGTTTAGCTCGCGATCTGCATCCGTCAGTGGTTCGGAGTGTTCCATCTTTAACTCACCTCACCTCACATTGATAGGCTGATTCTCTTATGTAAAAGCCGTGCAGAACTTCGTATCATCCTTCTGACACTAACATATGGGCATTTGTCTCCAAACATGAACAACTTCCATGAATACATGCAATAGCTCAAGACGAATGGAGGTGCGGACAAGCGCAATAAATAGGCTTAATTTTATCTATTGTGTGACCGAGGTCACTTTTTTTGCTTAAGAGAGGCAGGATTGTGAGAATTATCACATGTGAAAAATAGGTAATCTGGCACAATACGTTCATCAACGTATTTGGAGGACAGACAGCGAAGATGCCCGCTTCAAAGCCATTTACGTATCTTGCAAAAGCGAACAGAAAGAAGGGGTAAAGGTATGGATCCGATTATGTTATCGCGTATCCAATATGCACTTACAACGATTTTCCACTTTTTCTTCGTACCGCTATCAATCGGCCTCGTGCTGCTGGTTGCAATTATGGAGACGTTGTATGTCATGAAGGGAAAAGAGATTTACAAAACGATGGCCAAGTTCTGGGGCAAGCTGTTCCTGATCAACTTTGCCGTCGGGGTAGTCACCGGTATTCTGCAAGAGTTCCAGTTCGGAATGAACTGGTCGGAGTATTCCCGGTTTGTCGGTGATGTCTTTGGTGCACCACTGGCGATCGAGGCTCTGCTAGCATTTTTTATGGAATCCACATTTATCGGTTTATGGATATTCGGCTGGGATCGTTTGTCCAAAAAAGTGCATCTGGCCTGCATCTGGCTCGTATTTGCCGGTACATTCCTGTCAGCGGTGTGGATTCTGGCAGCGAACTCGTTTATGCAGCATCCCGTTGGATTCGCCATCAATAATGGCCGGGCGGAGATGAATGACTTCTTTGCACTGCTTACGAATGGACAGTTTCTCGTTGAATTCCCGCATACGATTTTTGGTGCGTTAATGACGGGAGCATTTGTGGTGACGGGCATTAGTGCTTACAAGTTGATGAAAAAACAAGACGTGGAAGTGTTCCGCAGATCCTTCAACATTGCCGTTATTATCGGTCTCGTATCCTCGCTGGGTGTAGCTTTCTCAGGGCACTTCCAGGCACAATATCTGGTGGAAACACAACCGATGAAGATGGCTGCGAGTGAAGGTACATGGACGACAACAGAAGATCCGGCCCCGTGGACGGTTATTGCCTCCATTGACCCGGATAAACAGGAGAACTCCGGTGAGATCAAAATCCCTGGATTACTTAGTTATCTCTCCTATAGTAAATTCTCAGGTAGTGTCAAAGGTATGAAAGAACTGAATGCCGAGTATCAGCAGACGTACGGACCAGGAGATTACATTCCACCAGTACGAACCACATTCTGGAGCTTCCGTGTCATGATTGCTGCAGGTGGTCTGATGATTCTGCTCGCGATGTATGGTACATATCTGGCTTGGCGCAAGAAGCTGGAAGTGGCTAAACCATGGTTTATGCGTCTGATGGTATTTGCCATTTCACTGCCGTTTATTGCAAATTCAGCAGGATGGATTATGACCGAGGTCGGCAGACAGCCATGGACGGTGTTCGGGTATATGACGACCGAAGCAGGTGTATCACCGAATGTATCAGCAGGTATGATTTTATTCTCCACGATTGCTTTTACTGCGGCATATACCGTTCTTGGCATCGTGATGGTGTTCCTGTTTGTCCGCAAAATCAAAGCAGGACCGTATGCCGTCGATAAGTCCGAAGAACATGATGAACCGGCCGATCCGTTTGGCGTAGATGGGGGGTATTCCGTTGTTACTAAGTGAGCTGTGGTTTGTACTGATCGCCGTATTGTTTATCGGATTTTTCTTTCTTGAAGGTTTCGACTTCGGAGTAGGTATGTCTACGGGTCTGATTGCTAAAACAGATCGTGAACGCCGTACGTTAATTAACTCGATCGGTCCGTTTTGGGATGGAAACGAGGTCTGGCTGCTGACCGCAGGCGGTGCCATGTTTGCCGCCTTCCCGCACTGGTACGCAACGCTGTTCAGTGGATTCTATCTGCCGCTTGTTGTTGTGTTGCTGTTGTTGATCGGACGCGGAGTTGCCTTTGAATTCCGCAGTAAAATGAAACAGCAGCGGTGGCGTAGAACGTGGGACATCATTATTGTGGTGGCAAGCGCCTTGCTTCCATTCCTGTTTGGGGTCGTTTTTGCAACGTTGATGAAGGGCCTGCCTATTGATGAGAACATGCAGATGCATGCCGGTTTCCTGGATATCGTGAATCCATACACCGTTGTAGGCGGCTTGAGTGTAACGCTATTGTGTCTGGTTCACGGGCTGTTATTTGTTTCCCTGCGTACCGTAGGTGAATTGAGAGAACGGGCACTTCAACTGGCGAAAAAGGTAATGATGCCGTTAGTCGCAGTGCTTGCGATATACGCATTATTGACCTATCTGATGACCGATGTGTTTACGGTTCGCGGCTGGGCGCTCTGGATTATGGCTCTGCTTGGTGCTGCGGCGCTGGCTCTTGCGGCTTACTTCATTCGTCAGCAACGCGAAGGCTGGGCTTTTGGAATGACGGGTGCGGTTATTGCCATTGCCTTTGCCTCCGTATTTATCGGATTGTTCCCACGAGTTATGGTGAGTTCCATCAATTCAGCATTTGATCTGACGGTATATAACGCAGCATCGGGACCTTATTCATTAAAAGTGATGACTATTGTTGCCTGCACCTTGCTGCCGTTTGTACTTGGATATCAGATTTGGAGTTATTATATTTTCCGCAAACGTCTGAACGAACAGCACCACCTGGAGTACTGACATGGGACGCGGGCTAATGAAGCTGCCGGGCATCCGGCCGGTACTCGCACTGGCATCTGCGCTGGTGCTGCTGCAGGCGATGACGATTATTATGCAGGCCAAATGGCTGGCACAGGCCATAACGGCGTTGTTTGAAGGTGCTACAGTTTCGTCGCAGTATCCGGTACTGCTGCTGTTTCTGGCTGCTTTTGCCGCCCGCTATGCCCTGTCATTCTGGTTACAGCTTGTCACTACGCGGTATGCGGAGAGAACAGGAACCGATCTGCGTAGACAGATGACAGAACAGTGGTTCCGGCTCGGACCGCGTTACGCCAAGACAGAAGGTACGGGACATCTGGTGACGCTGGCACGCGAAGGCATTTCGCAATACAAGACGTATCTGGAGCTGTTTATTCCGCGTATGTTGGGCATGGGATTTACACCTGTAGTCATTTTGTTTTATGTGTTCAAGCTGGATACCATGTCCGGTGTAATATTGATGCTGACGCTACCGATTCTGATCATATTTATGATCCTGATCGGTCTGGCTACTCAGCGTAAGATTGATGGACAATTTAAGTCCTACAAAGCGCTGGCGAATCATTTTGTCGATACGCTGCGTGGGCTGGAAACGTTGAAAACACTGGGGCAAAGCAAAATACACGAAGGCTCCATCATGCGAGTGAGCCAGCGATATCGAAAAGCGACGATGTCTACGCTGCGAATGGCCTTTTTGTCCTCTTTTGCCTTGGATTTCTTCACCATGTTGTCAGTTGCATCTGTTGCAGTGGGCCTTGGACTTCGGTTGACGGAAGGGCATATGACGCTTTTTCCTGCCCTGACAGTACTGATTCTGGCACCGGAATACTTCCTGCCTGTCCGCATGCTAGGTGCAGATTACCACGCGACATTAGATGGCAAGGAAGCCGGGGAAGCAATCCATAAAGTGATTGAACGAGGTAGGGCTGCAGAGAAGCATCAGACCGATTTACAACAATCTCTTGATACGCCGATGCCGTCTCAATCCCATACATCTGTGTCCTCTTCGCAGCTGCGCGTAGTATTTAACCGTGAAAAAAATGGCATACTTCCGGTGACACCGGCCGCAACATCTTCTTCATCAGCTTCAGTTCATGGTATACACCCTGTCTCATCAGCCTCACCGAACTCAGAAGATCCTTCAGCACCCTTGTTCTCTTGGGGAGAGCACAGCCGATTAGCGCTGACGGATATTCAGGTTCAACATGAAGCAGAGGGGGCATATTCCCTTCGGGATGTGACGTTTCAACTGACGGGCCTTGGTAAAGTTGGGATCATTGGCTCCAGTGGGGCCGGGAAATCAACACTCATTGATGTTCTCGCAGGCTTCCAGTTTCCGACAGCTGGACAAGTGCTGGTCGATGGACAGCATCTGAACCTGGAACTACTCGAGGCTTGGCGTAGCCGGACAGCTGCGATCCCGCAGCATCCGTATATTTTCAGTGGCTCTATTGGGGATAATATTCGTTTTTATGTACCGGAGGCATCCGACGCAGAGGTGGCTCAAGCTGCACAAGTAGCGGGGCTAACGAAGCTTTTGTCGTCGTTGCCAAGCGGACTGCATGAACAGATTGGTGCAGGAGGCAGGCAGCTCAGCGGCGGTCAGGAACAACGTGTGGCACTGGCAAGAGCTTTGCTGAGTGAACGCAGTGTGCTATTGCTTGATGAACCTACGGCGCACTTGGACGTGGAGACCGAATATGAGTTAAAGCAAACTATGCTGCCGTTGTTTGAAGGTAAACTTGTCTTTCTGGCGACTCATCGTCTGCACTGGATGCCACATATGGATCGGATCATCGTTATGGATCACGGCACGGTAGCGGAGATAGGGACACATCAGCAATTGATTGCACGAAAAGGTGTATATTATCACATGATTCAGGCACAGATGGAGGCGATATGAGATGAAATCCGGACATTCAAGAGCAGAGACCGAGCATAGCGATGAACATCAAAAAAATAGCTGGATCGCTCCATACGCGGCACAGTACCGCTGGCGATTCATCGGTGCAATTGCACTAGGCACATGTGCGGCTCTCTGTGCGGTGATGCTGCTTTTCACCTCCGGATATTTAATCTCGAAGTCTGCGCTGCGTCCTGAGAATATTTTGATGGTGTATGTTCCAATTGTGGGTGTACGTGCCTTTGGGATCTTCCGGGCAGTGTTCCGTTATGTTGAACGATTGGCAGGACATGATGCTGTCTTGCGTGTGCTGGCAGATCAGCGGGTGAAGCTGTATCGCATTTTGGAGCCGCAGGCTTTGTTTCTGCGTTCACGGATGCAAACCGGGGATGTGCTTGGCGCCCTCGCCGATGATGTGGAACGCCTGCAGGATATTTATCTGCGCACCGTATTCCCGGCGGTTACTGCGCTTGTGATCTATGGGGCAGCTGTGCTGGCTTTTGGTAGTGTAGATCCGATGTTTGCACTGTGGATGGCACTCTATATGCTATTCATTGCTCTGGTAATTCCCGCAATTTCACTAAAGATTACTTGGAGATGGCGTGTGCAGCTGAAAAGAGAAAATAGTAAGTTGTACACACGTCTGACTGATGGTGTGCTTGGGCTTGGTGATTGGATTGCCAGTGGCAGAGCCGCCGCCTTTGTGCAGTGGCAAGAAGAGGATGAAGAGCATGCTGATCAGATTCGGCGCAGGTTGCGGAGCTGGAATCGCTGGCGGGACCTTATTGCCCAATGTGTCATTGGGTTGATGGTTGTTTCGGTAACCCTGTGGGCAGGACAAGCGGCATCTGCTGCTCAGTTACCCGCAGTGATGATCGCGGCATTTGTGCTCGTTCTGTTCCCGCTCACGGAATCACTGCTGCCTGTTAACGATGCACTTGGGCATATACCAGATTACCGTGAATCGCTAGAGCGATTAAACAAACTGGAAGAGCCGGGGGAAAAAGGTTTTCAAGCAAAGCAACATCAAGAGAAGGGGCGTCAGGAGAAGCAGTACCAAGAGGCTGACCTGGCTAAGGGGAGGCTGACTGCTTCAGTTGCAAATACGTCGGATGACGGACAGCGATCTGATCCGGCTGCAAGGTCGGATGGCAGAGTAGTAGCTGACGGAGTGGCCGCTGCTGACGGACGAATTCGTCTGCGAATTCCGCCGAAGCTGCGCGCAGATATTGCCATCGAGCAAGTAAGTTATCGATATGAAGCGGAGGTGGAGTACGCTGTTCAAGATATCTCCTTACATCTGCCACAGGGCAAACGTCTGGCCATTCTCGGGCGCAGCGGTGGTGGCAAATCGACGTTGTTAAAGCTGATCCAGGGTGCACTGTCTCCCTCTTCTGGCAAGGTTTTAATCAATGATCTGCCTGTGGAGATGCTTGGCGAGAGTGTAACCGAAGTGGTGGCTGTGCTCAATCAGAGCCCACATCTGTTCGATACTACGGTTGCGGGCAATCTGCGGATAGGTCGTCCGGATGCGACAGATGAGGAGATTCGGCAGGTAGCTGCACAGGTTGGTTTGGCGGAGCTGATCGAGTCTTTGCCACAGGGGTATAACACCCCGATGTTGGAGACGGGACTGCGTTTCTCCGGCGGAGAACGCCAGCGAATTGCTTTGGCTCGGGTGCTGCTACGGAAGACACCTGTTGTTATTTTTGATGAACCGACCGTGGGGTTAGATCCTGTGACAGAACGCGAACTGATGCGCACCATACTGGACAGCCTGCAAGGCAAAACCTTGATCTGGGTCACCCACCACCTGATTGGTGCGGAGAAGATGGATGAGATTGTGTTTGTGGAAAATGGAAATATCGTCATGCAGGGTTCTCACGAACATCTGCTGGCTCGGGAAGAGCGATATCGCCGACTCCTCGAACTGGATCGGCCCGGATGGCTGGATCGGCATCGTAAGACCCCGCTGCCCCCTGTCGCTTCCAAATAAGTTACGGTTGCGGCAGACCGTGACTATACATGAGTGGACTCCATGTTCCTACAAGTCCTGAGGACGATCGGGAAGCGGCGGTAGAGCACGAATTTATAGGCAAAAAGACGAAGTGGGCACAGCCCTGCTTCGTCTTTTTGGTGTCCACCGATAGTCCACCGATAGTCCACCGATAGTCCACCGATAGTCCACCGATAGTCCACCGATAGTCCACCGATAGTCCACCGATAGTCCGCCGATAGTTTGTGCTTGCCCATGTAATTCTTATCATGTACTGACTGTCATGCGCTATACGTATAAGTACTGCCTGACGACAATGGACAGGGCACTTACTTTCCTTAGAATATGAAAGTGTCGTCGTGCCTTCCCCCTCCACGGTCAGTTGCGCATCGTCACCTTGGTGAAAATTCGGCTAACGATCTCAGATGACGCTATTTGGCGCATTTTAACACATTTCGAATTCTAACGATCAGGAGGAACGCTATTTATCGATTTTTGCCCGAAAATCGCAGCTGAAAAGCCGTTTTGCTTCAAATAGCGTCGCTGGTGATCGTTAGAATTTTTACCGATGTAAAAATAGGCAAATAAGGCTTCTGGTGATCGTTAGAGCAGGAGGATGTGGGGAGAGAGTTAGAGTTCCTACCTGTTACTTAGCTCAACACTTACTTAGTGCAAAGAATGATGTTCCTGAGCCCTAGTGCTCTCAAATTACAATGTTACTCAACTTGAATAACGCTAAACCTGGCCCCGCGCCCAGCCCTCTTTACAACGCCACATTTATTGATATTCCAGCAGAGTGCCGCAGGAGCGGCGAAGCACCAGTTCGGGCTCTACTTTAATGCAACGATTGTCCATTTGTTTGTTCATCAGGTCAAACAGGATCATTGCCGCAAGACGTCCGATTTTGTCTGTATCCTGCTTAACGGTTGTGAGTGGCGGATCACTGTAACGGCAGGCTTCAATGTCATCACATCCCGCAACGGCGATATCCTCGGGAACACGTAGCCCAGCTTCCTTGAAGGCTCGTACCGCTCCGAATGCAAGCAAATCCGTAGCGGCAAAAACAGCTCGAGGCAAAACGTCCGCTTTTAACAGCTGTTTGGCTGCCTCATATCCATCGGTTGCAGCATAATCTTTGCTGTAGACCACCCATTCCGGTTTCTCTGCAAGACTAAACTGCTTTAGGGAATGTTTAAAGGCTTTTTCTCTTTGTTGCATTACGAGAGAGGCACGCTGGAGTCCGATAAATCCGAGATCCCGATACCCATTCATATAAAATTGCTCCACCACTTTGGTCGAGATTTTTTCGTTATCCGACATGATGTAACAAGAGTTTTGTCCCTTCAGTTCGATATCTATCCCGATACACGGAAAGGGGCTGGCATCAAGGTCAGATACGCTGCTCTCCACCTCATCCCCCGCAATAATAATACAACCATCCACTTGAAAATATTTGGAACGTGCCAAATAGTCCTCACCCTGATCCAGGAACTTTTCATTGGAAAAGAAGAGCAGATCATATCCTAATAAGCCGATCTGTTTCTTAAAGGCATTAATGACCTCTACAAAGAAAGGGTGACTGAAATCGACATTCAGTTTCCCTGCAAATACAACGCCTACCAGATTGGACTTTTTGGTTGCTAACGTTTTTGCTGAAGATGAGGGGCGATAGCCTGTCTCCTCCATAATCTTAAGCACACGTTGGCGTGTCTCCTCGCCAATGTCAGGGTAGTTGTTAATAATTTTGGACACCGTTGCAACAGACACGCCGGCCAAACGAGCTATCGTTTTGATATTCATATACATCCCTCAAATCCTAAACTAGTTTCGTAGATTGTGGCTGTGTCTTTTTACGCTTACTTGCCAACATTCTATGCCACAACACCTATAGAGTCAATAACAGAAAGGGCGATACTCGGGGTGATTATGATATGTATGGATATTTTTTAATGTTTTTTCACTTATATAACGAAAATATCAAGCAGTTTTAGTAGAATCAGCTCATCTTTCAGATAATTCAGGCTCAGTTTAACTAGATTTACAGGAAGAGGAGAAGTGAAAAATCACAGTACGACGAATAGGTGTTTCGTAAAATGAAGTTCGTATTCGCTTTGAAAATGTTGATAAACCTCAGATGTGGTGCGGTTTCCCCCTAATAATTTGTAAAATTTCAAATAAACTATTTACAAAATTATCAGGTGAAGTCATAATGAGGGTGTGATTAACGAAACTGATTTCGTAAATTCGTAAATTAATCTTAAATGGCTGGGGGAAAGTGATATGAAGAGAAAGATTTTATCTATTACACTTGTAACCGCTTTAATGTTTGTGCTTGCAGCTTGCGGTAACGGTTCTACCGATTCCGATGGAAAAGCCTCTACAGATGGAAGTAAAAAAGTGACGTTAAAGATTATTCACTGGCAACAAGAAAATATCAACAATTACATCAAAGAATTCAATACCAAATTTGAAGCGAAATATCCGGACGTGAAGGTTGAGTACACTACAGTTCCGGCAGATGCAACGTACGATCAGTTGATGCAAACGCGGATGAATGCTGGAAATACTGGCGATGTGGATATCATCCCGCTGAAGTCCAGCTTTGTTGGTGCTCCGCAAGACTGGTCCAAAGGCGCGGCTGATCCGATGTGGAAGCAGTGGATCGATGCAGGGCTGATCAGTGACTTGTCGGGTCAGGCTTTTATCAAAAATTACAACGAAGTTGATGTGCAGAACGCGATGACGTACAACGACAAAGTGTACGGTGTCAACATGGGTAAAGTGGCATTTACAGGCCTGTTCTACAATAAGGACCTCTTTGCCAAGTACAATCTGCAAGTGCCCACCACGTGGGATGAGATGCAAAACGTCATCAAAGTATTCAAAGATAACGGTGTAGAAGCACTGGGCTTCGCAGGTAAAGATGTTTGGCCGATTGGTCTTGCGGTGCAAGGACTTCAAGCCTCCATTCATGACGACCAGCTGAGCTACATCAAAGGTCTGTGGACAGGGCAAACGAAGCTGACTGATCCGGTGCAGATCGAAGTATTACAGAAAGCTCAAACGTTGATGAACAGTGCCATGCCTGGTTTCATGGGAATTGACTACGGAACACTGCCAAGTCTGTTTGCCACAGGTAAGGTGGCGATGATTGCTGACGGTACATGGGATGCAACGACGATTCAAGCGGCTAACCCGGATCTGAAATTTGGTTATTTCCCGATTCCGGGCAGCAACGATGCAGCGAAGAACAAAGACTTGGCCGGTAAATACGATATGACCTGGATGGTTGTAGACAAATCACCGAACAAGGATTATGCATTGAAATGGCTTGAAATGCTGTCGGAGAAAGGGAACTATACGGATTTTGTCAATGCAGCCGGATTCCTTCCGACGCAGCCTGATGTGGAGATCAAGAGTGAGTTTATCAAAGACATTCAGCCATACCTGGAAAACTTCAAGCTTTCGTGGGATCAGCTGTTCATTAATCGTCAGAACGTAGGACAGTATATCGCCGAGTCCAGTGTTCACGCTGAGATGCTCAAACCAGCCGGCCCAATTGCAACACCGGAGGAACTGGCAAGCAAATCACAAGCAGACTGGGATGCAGCAGCTCCCAAATAAACGAATGATTGGATTCGTGACCTGAGGTTTATCTGAATTAACGATCTAAGCTTACTAGTATAGTAACCACCGGAATAGCGCTTGGGGATAGAGCCTTCAGGCCAAACCATACAAGCAGTTATTCCGGTTTTTCTTTTGTTTTCTCTCTTTATTTTTTGACCACTTGGTTTGGTTTTACCCGATGAAAGGTGTGAGGACGATGTATCCGTTTGGAAAAGGGAAGGCGCGGCTGATTCCTTATCTGTATTTGAGCATTCCGCTGCTGCTTTATGTCGTATTTGGCTTTGGCCCATCACTCGTGACCGTACTGTTTTCGTTTACGGATGCGACAGGTGTGCGTGGACAGGAATGGAGCTTTATCGGTTTCGAAAATTATAAAACCTTCTTTGGTGCATCCAATGCAGGAGATCGGCTGGACGCGATTGGGCGATCCTTATATTTTGCGTTTGCTGTAGTCATCATCCAAAACGCAGTGGGTCTGTTCATGGCCATTCTGATTAACAAAAAGCTTCGAGGCGACAAGCTGTATCGTGCGGTATTCTTTTTGCCCGTCGTGCTTGGTGTAACGGTGTCCGGGTTGATCTGGCAGCTCGTAGCGAATCCGCTTGGCGGGCCGGCACAGTCGCTTCTGAATTTCTTTGGCACCAGCTCGAACTTTTTCGGGGATTATAACATTGCCTTCGAGCTGATTATTTTCGTGCAAATCTGGATGTATATGGGGTATTCCATGACCATCTTCCTTGCGGGCTTGCAGACGATTCCGAGTGATCTGTACGAGGCGGCTTATATGGATGGTGCATCGGGATGGAAAGCTTTTACCAACATTACGTTCCCGATGATTGCTCCTTCTTTTACCGTGAATATGTTGTTGTCCATCATCGGCGCACTGCAAACCTTTGACATCATCTACGTCCTCACCGGCGGTAAATTTAATACAACAACACTGGCATTTGACGTTTATGCAACAGCGTTTGGCAGCGGCTCAGCCGACTATGGTCTGGCTTCTGCGGTAGCGATGATTCAGTTCCTGTTTGTGTTTACGATCTCAATGATCGCTTTGTTCTATCTTCGCAAAAGAGAGGTGGAAGTATAATGAAGCAGAGCAGAACGTCAAGAACGATCAGTTACATCATTGTGCTGCTGATGCTTGCGCTATACGTCTTCCCTCTGTTCTACCTGTTTAATGTATCAATGAAAACACAGACAGAGTATTTGCTGAATCCCGTAGCACTTACGGAAGGCATTCGGCTGGAGAACTTTGCTGAAGCGTGGACAAAGGGCAGCTTCTCGCAGTATATGTGGAACAGTGTTCTTTACACAGGCATGTCCACGCTGCTGACCTTAATTTTGTCTATATTTGCAGCATTTCCGCTTGCTCGCAGATACGTGAAGTTCAGCACGCTGATCTACATTTTCTTTTTGATCTCGATGTATTTGCCGAATCCGTTGATTCCGCAGTTCTCTTTGATCAATCAACTGGGTCTGTATAATACCCAAACGGGTTATATTTTGCTAAAAACGACGGGCACGGGCATTGCGTTTCTGATGTTTGTCGGTTATATCAAATCGGTATCCCGCGAGCTGGATGAGGCAGCTGCCATGGACGGATGCGGGTACACCCGGTATTTGTTCACCATCCTTGTTCCTTTAATGAAGCCGATCCTGGCGACAGGTATTATTCTTACTGCCATCGGGGTATGGAATGATATTATTGGGCCAACGATTTATTTGTCTGATCCGAATTATCAGCCGGTGACCAAAGGGTTGTTTACCTTCTATGGGCAGTATATGAATAATTGGCCACTACTGGCGTGTGGTATTCTGATTGTGACATTACCACTGGTTGTGTTATACGTTGCGTTGCAGCGTTTCATCGTTGGCGGTGCAATGGCTGGTGCGGTTAAATCATAGTTTTTTGCAAATTGAAAAAAAATAATCTTGATGTGTTCTTGATGTATTGATATTGACGTAACAAGATATCGGATAACAAAAGAAAGCCACCCTCATTCAACATGAAGGTGGCTTCTTGTATTTCTATTGAATTATTCAATTGCATAGCTTGCATTGGAGGATACAATGATTTTCTTTTACATATCGACTAACAACAAAATAATGGAGGACAGGCACAGACAGGTGCTGACCAGATAGAGCACAGCAACCACCTGTTTGTGGTTCAAACCGGCACGGAGCAGGCGATAATGAGCTTGACTTGCATCGGCCTGGTAAATTGCTTTGCCTTGTAGGAAACGTTTGATCACGACAAAAATATTATCGAAAATCGGTACGCCGAGCGCCAGAATCGGAATGAAAATGGATAGCATCGTCGCTTGTTTGAATGCACCGTCAAGTGCGATCACCGCTAGAATGAAGCCTAGGAACGTAGCGCCCGCATCGCCCATAAATACTTTGGCCGGAGCCTTGTTGTATTTTAGATAACCGAGTGTTACCCCGACCAATGTGATGGACATCAGCGCAGAATCGCTCTGGCCCTTCGTAATCGCTACAATAAACAGCGTGATTGCCGAGATTGCAGACAAACCACCAGCCAGTCCATCCATACCATCCGAGAAGTTAATCACCGTGGTTACACCGAAAATCCACAGGATCGTCAGGATGAATTGCAGCCAGATCGGCAGCATCACATATTCCGCATTGAACGGATTCACAAAGCCGGTAAATGCAATGCCGGACGCAAAGACGAGCACCGCAGCGGAGACTTGAATAATCATTTTGGGTAGTGCGGGAAAATCTTTACCTTTGGTTTTGTACCAGTCATCAATCGTACCAATCGTCAGAAGAAGCATTCCACCTGCAACCAATGCGGCTGTCTCCCAGGTCAATTCTTTAGTAAGAGCAATGTATGTCAGGAAAAATCCAGCAAATATCGCGTAGCTAGCGGTCAGTGGTATTGGTTGCCTGTGCAGCTTGCGCTCCACATCTTCCCGGGGCTTGTCCACAAAATCCAACTTATGCGCCAGTCGGCCCAGCGGCGGAATCAGCAGAACCACGACAGCAAAAGACAATATGAAAGCCAGTATGTATATCATAAACTCGCTTGGTTCACTCCCATCATCCTCATTTCCTCTTATTATACGAGTTCAACCCGAAATCTGTCGATGTCAGTATTGTAACCTGGAGCTTCGATGGTCATGCGTGTCAGATGTAATGAGTCGGACAGAGTTTAGACGTTCCTCTGAGGCAGATAGGGGTCAAAGTAATCAAGTACGTTTTCAGCATGATATCCATCATCGCCTTGCCAGGTTGCAGCAAAAACAAAGTCACCTGAACCACCTTTAGGTTTCCTTGGTGTATCCTCGGGAACCAGTATGCCTGCGGCTGCCCAGATTTCGAGCAGGGCATCCCGTTCATGTTTGCTGGAGGGCAGGCAATCTTTCCACTTTTTCTCCAGAGAGCGTGCGCTGTCTTTTGGATCTCCGGTCTGTGCGGTTTCCAGCAGCCTGGCAAGGATCGTTTGGTCTTCCTCAGTCACTTCGTACGGGTGAATATGATTTCTCTCAGTGCTGGTGCTATTACCGTTGTAAGCTTGAAGCAGTAATTCCAGATCCATCAGGCAGTAGAGCAGCCACCCGTGACGCACACCGCCCCATTTCATCCGTTCAAAATTCAGTACATTCAAATCCGCGTTAACATATTGCTCGTCCGATTGTAAACGAAGAAAGTTGCAATCCCCGCAGGAGCTTGTATTTGCATGTAAAGCCGGGCGTTCCTCGAACGTATGCAGAGGCATGTTTCGTGTCAATGCCCAGCTGGATAATGCGCTTCGCAGATAAACTTTTTTGGTGGATAGACTATGGAGGAATGCTGTGATGACTCGCTCTTTGAGCGAAGGTTCTTGATGAATGTTATGCAGGCGTTGTACGATCTCATCATGCGTGATGGTAAGTGGGTCGAACATGACGCCCTTGCTTTTGGCAAATTCGAAGTCATCACCCGAAAAAGGGTCGCGGGGTGATTTCCAGCCGCCACCTCCCCAGAATGTGTTCATTAGAATTTTGACTGCTTTTTTATCCATTAGAAGGAGCCTCCTGTCCTGATTCTATTTATTCAATCGAGTGAGAGAAGCTGTGGCTGTATCTGTTCTATAAAGTGTAGTAACTGGGTGTGTACCTTAAATAGTTGTGTTCAGGATCATGGCAACAAGGCCGGGGAATCGCTCGTTAAGTTCATCCTTTCTAAGCGAATAAAAGTGGTGTTTGCCTTCGATGCGAGGCTGAATAATGCCTGCTTCACGCAGCATTTTAATATGGTGGGACAACGTTGATTTGGAGATGTGGTCGACTTCAAAAGCCGAGCAGTTTTTCTCGCCCGAGCTGGCTAGGCAGTGTGCAATCTTCATGCGTATCGGGTCACCGAGTGCATTGCAAACCGTGGTCAGACTCATCTCCGAAGCTGTAGGTATCGTTAAAGTTCTCATGAAATAGACGTTAGCATATTCGGCAACTTCTTTCAATGTTTGAAAAATTTCGAATTATATCTTGCGATTCGGCGTTGAAGTATGGTAAGGTTCTTTTTGTATCAAATTGTTCGAAATTATTCGAATTGATAAAAAGATATACTGTTCGAGATGTTTTGAAATGAAATGTTTAAGACAGCATGAACTACAGGAGGGCAATCGATAATGAATACAGCAACAGGAACCCACAACAGTACCGGTGCTATAAATACAGCAGTGAACATTACGATGTTAAATAACTATTTCCGATTATTTGATGCTTCACGCACAGACAAACGGGCTATGCAGGACTTGTTATCCCTGTTTACGCCAGATGCCGAGATTGTGTTGAATGGCAACAGTCACACAGGGTTTGAGGGATTTATGAAGGCTTTCTACGAATACAACCAAGACATTAAACATATGTGGGATGCATGGGTGCTTCAGCCTGACGGTAGTTACCGAACAAATTGGGCCGTGTGCGGGCAGGCAACTGATGGATCGGTGTATGCGAAGGCAGGCGTGGATATTGCACGTGTGAATGATGCAGGGCAGATTGTGTATCTGGAAAACGTGCAAGCGGACGAGAACGCATTTAGCAAATATAATTCATAAGAGTGCTATATTCGCCAGAGCGCTATGACTCTTGAGAGTAAACATGGCTAAGTATTAAGGTCACTCATAAAAGTGAATTAAATATGTGAGAGTTATAATTTTGTGAGACATAAAGGTAATCTAAGTAAGACTTAAAGGTACGTAAGAGCTATAAATATGCGAGAGCTACAAGTACGTGCGAACTAAAGATATGTAAGACCTAAAGGTACGCGAGAGTTATAAGTACGTAATGTAATACATTTAGGTAGTAATTTTTTTTGACTTATCGTAATTTGAGTTATTTGGTGAACTCCACAGTGTAAGACTGTGGGGTTTATTTAGGTTTAGGTTTAGGTTTAGGTTTAGGTTTAGGTGAGGGATGTGAGAATACAGAGGAGGTGAGGGAGGAGAAGGCGAAGCCGTCCAGAGCTCCCTAATTTCTAACGATCACCAGCGACGCTATTTGGTGAAAAAATCAGGCTCTCAGATTCTAACGATCACCAGTGACGCTATTTACCCCAAATAGTTGTTTTTAGACTACTTTTAGCCTGAAAATTCAGAAATAAGGTGTCTGGTGATCGTTAGCTTTCGAAACCCTGCTAAAAGCATCAAATAAGCTTCCTGGTGATCGTTAGCTTTTTTTATCTGCACCAACCGGTATCTTCGTTAGTATCTCGYACCTGCATYCTCTCGATATTGGAGATGTTTAGCACATAGCTCCCGCGCCATCTGATTCAGAGTATCGTTATCTGCACCAACCGGTATCTTCGTTAGTATCTCGYACCTGCATYCTCTCGATATTGGAGATGTTTAGCACATAGCTCCCGCGCCATCTGATTCAGAGTATCGTTAGCGGCTCGCTCCCGCACCAGCACCATCTATCCGATTCTAAGAATCACTAACGCGGCTCCTTATTGTGCGAACTCGCGCTTACTCCTGCATCATTCGATTCTGGAATGATGCGAGATCGGCATATTCCTCTTCGAATTTGCGTGAGATGCGGATAAAAATGGGCAGCAGCTCGCGATACACATGAACACTGTCCGGGTGTGGCTGATGGCGGTGTGTCGATCCAATCATACCGGAGACGGCACTGAGGGAATCGATGCGACCTGTGGCATATAGCCCAAGCACGGCTGCTCCTAGACAGGAACTTTCGATGCTCTCGGGGATGATGACATCCTGATCAAAGATATCGGCCATCATCTGTCGCCACAGCTCGGAGCGGGCGAAGCCGCCGGTGGCCTGGATTTTTTTCGGACGGCCAATCTTCTCTTCAATCGCGAGCATAACCGTATACAGATTAAACAGCACACCTTCCAGCGCAGCACGGATCATATGCTCCTTCTTGTGATGCAGCGTCAGGCCGAAAAATGATCCGCGTGCATTCGGGTTCCAAAGTGGAGCGCGTTCTCCTGTCATGTAAGGGTGAAATAACAGTCCCTCGGAACCTGGCGGTACATTTTCAGCAACACATGTCAGGACTTCATACGGATCGATCCCGAGCCGTTTTGCCGTTTCCACCTCGGATGCCGCGAATTCATCCCGAATCCAGCGGAAAATCACGCCGCCATTGTTCACCGGGCCACCAATCACCCATTGATCCTTCGTAAGTGCATAACAGAAAAAACGCCCTTTTGGATCGGTCACCGGTTTATCCACGACAGTGCGGATAGCACCGCTAGTACCAATCGTTACGGCAACAACCCCGGGGTCAATGGCGTTTACGCCCAGATTCGAGAGCACGCCATCACTTGCTCCGATGACAAAAGTAGTTGTATCCGCAATGCCCATGGCTTTGGCATATTCAGGGTTAAGTCCTTCTTTTAATACATGTGTTGTAGGTACAAGATTGGACAGATGCTCCGGCGTAATACCGGCTACATGCAGTGCTTCCGCATCCCACGCCAGCTTTTCCAGATTCATGAGTCCGGTGGCAGAGGCCATTGAATGGTCGATTACAAACGTAGAGAACAATTTATAAAAAACATATTCCTTCATGGAGACTAGTTTATGCGTCTGTCTGAACAAGTCCGGTTCTTCCCGGGTGAGCCACATAATTTTAGTTAGTGGAGACATGGGATGAATGGGGGTACCCGTTCGTAGATAAATATCATGCCCATTCATTTCTGATTTGAGTGTTTCCGTCCACTCGGCACTGCGATTGTCCGCCCAGGTCATCGCTCGCATTAACGGTTTGCCTTGTGCATCTACAGGC
Source organism: Paenibacillus sp. 2TAF8 (assembly GCF_052114825.1). Taxonomy (NCBI): domain Bacteria; kingdom Bacillati; phylum Bacillota; class Bacilli; order Caryophanales; family Paenibacillaceae; genus Paenibacillus; species Paenibacillus sp. 2TAF8. The sequence continues at coordinate 174,773 of NZ_JBFRFN010000012.1, read as the reverse complement.
AGAACGCTGTGCATGGCCGAGCTGAACGAAACAAACAGAATGTCGTCTGGCTTTACCCCGGCTTTGGAGGTAGCTTGCTGCACGGAGGAAATAACTGCTTGGAAAATGTCCTCTGCATCCTGCTCTGCAATCGCTGGTGTTGGTGTGTGCAGCGGATAATCTGCACTTCCTTGTGCCACAATGTTGCCGTCCTGCTTGAACAACACAGCCTTGGTCGAGGTTGTGCCGATATCTACGCCGATCATATAAGGTGAAGCCGCCATGGTGATCATCCCTCTTCCTTTTCAATTACTGCGTCTAAAAGTGTTATGGATTCCGTCTCAAAGACGTTCTGTCTCCTCAACTTGCTCATAACATCATCCAAGTTTATATATCGTCTGGTATCTCAACTATAGAATAAGAATATCAGACTTGAGAGAAGGATCAAAATGGCTTCACATGCAGTCTTGGCTCCAGAGCTAGGCACAATCCAAACAAGTAAGAATGACTGAGCTTACATACCCCGATGTAAGCCAGCAACGGGCTTCTCTACCGACCTAACCTTGTTAAACCGCGCCTGATGATTCCGATGACTGATCGTAGTGATCTAGTGTCCCCCGCACCTATCACACCTATCATACCTACCTAACAGCCCATCTATCGTACCTGCCTATCATATCTGCCTAACGTACCCACCTAACAACCCGCCTACCATAACCTTCCTTATCTTAATCTTATCTTGCCTCAGTCAGTCCTTCACCGCTCCTGCGGCAATGTCCGAGATAAACTGGCGGCTGATGAACAGGAACATGATGATGAGCGGAAGAACGGCAAGCAGTGTACCTGCAATGACCATCGCATAGTCTGTATTATACAGTCCGTTTAATTGAGACAATGCAATTTGCAACGTGTATTTGCATGCATCCGTCAGTACAATTAACGGCCACAGGTAGTCATTCCACACCCCGATAAACGTGAACGCGCCGAGAAAGGCAAACGCAGGCCGTAGAATCGGCAATGCAACGTTCCAATACAAGCGAAAGAAATTACATCCGTCGATCCGTCCTGCATCGAGCAGATCGTTCGGGATGGATTCCGTCGCGTACTGGCGGATCCAGAAAATGCCGAAGGCGTTGACCATGCCCGGAATAATGAGGGCTTTGAAGGAACCTACCCATCCGAACGTGGCCATCAGTACGAAGGAAGGCACCAGCGACAGCTGGGAAGGCACCATCATGGTGGCGAGCAGCAGGACGAAGAGCCATTTTTTGCCCGGAAACTCAAACTTCGCAAACGCAAATCCCGCGAGTGAATCAAAAAATAATACTAGAATGGTCACTAGACCTGACACAAACAATGTATTCAGAAAGGCTCCCCAGAAATCAATCTGCTGCAAAACCCGTGTAATATTGTTCCACAGTTCACCGCCGAACCAGAGTTGGGGTGGAAACTTGTAGATATCGGACGTTGTTCGTGTTGACATAACCATTAGCCAGTAGAACGGGAACATAGATATAAGCATGCCACCGATCAGGCCGGTATACAGCACCAGCGACTTGAGATGTTTGGACGCCATGAGCGCTCCCCCCTTGTCACATCAGGATGATTTGCCTTGAACTAACTTCCAGTTCACAATGGAGAACAGAGCAATGATCAGGAACATACCCCAGCCAACGGCAGCGCCGTAACCAAAATAATTGTTGATAAAGGATTCCCGGTACAAGTAGAGCACGATGGTCATTCCTGCTGCTCCGGCACCGCCATCATTCCCTACCAGCACCTGTGGTTCAGTGAACAGTTGCATGCCGCCAATCGTAGATGTAATGACCGTGAACAGGATGACCGGGCGCAGCATCGGAATTGTAATACGGAAGAAGGACTGCACGGCAGATGCCCCGTCGATTTTAGCTGCTTCATACAGTGTCTGCGGAATGCTCTGAAGTCCGGCCAGATAAATAATGGCATTATATCCGGTCCAGCGCCAGACAACCATGGAGGAGATGGCAATTTTGATGCCCCATGGTGCATTCAGCCATTCAACCACTGGAAGGCCAACCGACTGCAGCAGATAGTTAAGGAAACCGTAATTATTCGCAAACAAAGCACCGAAGATGATCGCTACAGCCACGATAGACGTCACGTTGGGCAGGAAGTAACCAACCCGGAACAAGGTACGGAATTTGATGAAAGGCGCATGTAGTAGGAACGCAATAATCAGAGCGAAGAAAAGCATCGGAATGGTCGAATAGATCCAGATCATCAACGTGTTGCCAACCGCTTGCCAGAACTCGGCATCGGTGAGCATATATTTGAAATTGTTCAAGCCGTTATACGTCATCACACCGATCCCATCCCATTTGTGGAAGGCCAGATAAAGCGAGAATGCGATCGGGAATAGACCAAACACGGCGAAGAGAATGTAAAAAGGCGAGATGGCAACATAGAGCGCACGATGCTCCCATATACGGGCCCAGAGTGATTTTTGGCGGTCCAGATCGGGATGGAACGGACCGGACTCAGGGGACGTACGAGGTTCGGTGACAGCCATAACAACTCCTCCTTTACGGATAACGAAACCACATCAAAAGAGACCCAGTGAGGCCAAAAATCAAGTGATATCAGCTTGGAATTAGATGTCCATCTTAACGCTGCAACTCTCGCTCAACGCGGTGCACCGTATCCGACCAGACTTGCTGTGGATCAGCATTTTGTTTGGCTATATCATTCAGTCGCCGGGTGATGATGTTGTGTACCGACGGGTATCGTTCTCCAAAAAAGGCATCTGGCACATGCTGAGCAGATTCAGCGAATACCGGGCCTGTTGCTTGCCCGCCGAAGAAGGGTTCCTCTTCTTTCATGGCCGGTGTATCAAACACACCCGGAGCTGACGGGAACAGGTTGAGTGTCTGATACTGCTCCAGCTGGTTCTCTGGACTTTGCAGCCAGCGAATCAATTCAAAGGCCTCCTTGGGGTGTTTACTCGATTTCAAAATGGAGAGAAAGGAGCCGCCGTTGTTACCATCTCCCCCAGGAGCACGGGCAACACGCCATTTACCGGAAGTATCCGGTGCCGCCTCCTGAAGCACCTGCTTCATCCAAACCGCACCAACAAATGAGGCAATTTCTCCGTTATTCATCGCTGCATTCCAGGTAGGTGTCCAGCCGTCAGCGTTAGCAAGCAGTCCTTTTTCCTTAAAAGCAACGGCCATATCCCAGCTTCTGCGTACAGCGGGAGAATCCATGCCGATAAACGATCCATCTGGACGGAAATAACGCTCTGTAGATTGGGAAAGGACTTGACTGTAAACGCTTCCAATGTTATCGGTCAGAAAAACCTTTCCATCGAACTTCTCCTTGATCTGCTCTCCTGCAGCGGCGTAGGCATCCCAGTTATCGATCTGGCGTGTAACCTGCCCCGGCTCGGAGGGTAGCCCTGCTTCTTTGAATAAGTCTGCACGATAGAAAAGTGCTGTTGGCCCTGTATCCATCGGGAAGCCGATCATCTGTCCATTTGGCGTCACACCCTGCTTCCATTTCCATGGCAGATACTGATCTTCGACCTCGCTCGCACCAAGGTCGTACAGATTATAGAATCGATCTTCACTCGGGAATAACTCCATGATCCAGTCGTTAAGGGCAACGATATCCGGTTCACCTGAACGTGCAGCGAGGGTTGTTTTGAGCTTGGCTTTGAAATCCCCGCCGATTTTCTGGGCAGTCAGCTCAATATTCGGGAATTTTTCCTTGGCTCTGGCAATGAGTTTGTCGTCAATGGATCGGTTCCAATACCACAGTGTAAGCGTTACCTTTTTGCTGGATGCCGAATCATCCTGTCCCGGCCAGATGGAGCATCCGCTGATTAGCAGAACACAGACCATGATGATGGCTATCCAACGAGTTCTTCTACGGCGGTTCATATGCTGACCCCCTCATCATTAGGTTTGACGCAACAAGAAGTATCAAGGACTAAGGCTGAGCTTCATGGACTACACCAATAGTGTATGAGCAGTTTCTAAACTCATACCCAATATTCCTGCAATGAAACACCTGGATTGTGTCCGTTGCGTAACATAAATTTAGTAGTTACTTTAAAAATAAAAGTTACTTGACACAACATAATTTTTATTCTAAACTAACTTACATTAAGTAACTAATTATAGTGAGGATTATATAGATACGTAATATTCTGCTGTGGACAGGGCTTGAAAACAAGACACTTTTGAATGTGGTCAATCAGAAAGTGATCCAAAATCAAAGCGGTTGCGAATGCATAATATTATGACACATTTTGAGATGAAGATGCGTAACAGGAGGAACGAACGATGATCAATTCACATATTATTCAACTGCTTGCCCCTAAAATCCAGACTTTTCCGAGTGGAAAAGAATTCATACATTTGGTGGGACCCATTAAACTGCCGGTCAATTTGGATGGGAAAACAAGAACATTTCAATGGTACAGCTGGCTGAAAACGGACAAAGCGATGGAAAGCGGCGAACTGATCGCATCTCTTGCGGGTGCTGAACTGGCAGAGCGTCAGCAATCCAGCGTGCTGGTGTATGGCGATTTTGCTGAGGCGCAGGATGCGTTGATTCGTATGCATAGCATCTGTCACACAGGCGATATCTTCGGTAGCAAACGCTGTGACTGCGGTTTCCAGCTGGAGCAGTCCATGAAGATGATTGCGGCACACGGCGCAGGTGCGCTGTTCTATCTTGCGAACCATGAAGGACGGGGCATTGGCCTGTTCAGCAAAGCGATGGCTTACATTTTGCAGGAAGAAGGTCTGGATACGGTAGATGCGAACCTGCAACTTGGCTTCACGGATGATGCACGTAATTATGACGATGCGATTGCTGTATTGCGTGCACTTCGGTCAGCTCCGGTTACGTTGATTACGAATAATCCACGTAAGCTGGCTGCACTGCAGGAAGCAGGACTCAATGTGGGCGGACGCGTTCCACTGTGGGGAGATCGGTCGGCATTTAATGAGAAGTATCTGCAAACGAAAGTGAATCGTTCAGGTCACTTGGCAGAAGCCGATGGCTGGGGAGATACGGAGGCAGAGGCACGTATTTCGCATGCACAGGGAGATGCGCGTATTCCACACGCACAGGCTTGATGAAGCATTCGTGGTTTGTTCTGAGACCATGTGAATGATTCTAGGTGCCCCTAACGAAGAACACTCTAGTGATAATGAGCAGAGTACATGGTGGTATTGTATTGTGATACTGAGAAGTATGTAGTGGCGTACGTAGTGTAGATGGACTGTTACGGTTCTTTTCCTAATGAAAAGTACAGTAGCAGTCTTTTTTATGGCGAAAGATGCTTTCTCCAAATAACTTGCCGTTGATGTGTGACGAATTATACAATATAGGCATCTGAAGAATGCAGGAGGAACGATGGTGGCATTTGAGGGACAACGTATTTTGCCAGCTGCGAAGAGCATGAAGCAGTTTGAAGCAATCATCGAAGGCCCTTATACTTACGGGGTCATGTTGGAAACGCATATCGCACAGCTACAGAGCATGATGGAGCAGGCAAGGCGGTATGAAAAGAAGATTTTGCTGCATGCCGATCTGGTACAGGGATTGAAGAATGATGAATACGCCGCAGAGTATCTGTGCCAGCATATTCGTCCGGCCGGATTGATCTCCACACGGGCAAGCATCATTCAGAAGGCGAAACAAAAAGGCATCACGGCGATTCAACGGGTATTCTTGCTCGATACCCATGCTCTGGAGAAAAGTTATCAGCTGGTCGCCAAAACAAAGCCTGACTACATCGAGGTGTTGCCTGGTGTCATTCCGCATATTATTGAGGAGGTATCCTCACGCACTGGCATTCCAATCATTGCAGGTGGACTGATTCGCACACCCGAAGAGGTAGAGCTTGCGCTTGGGGTAGGAGCGGCAGCGGTGACGACATCGAATGATAATTTGATCAAACACTTTAAGAAATCGCTTACAACATAACCGATTACACACGGGAGGCACACGGTATGGAAAAATTCATTTTAGCTCTGGATCAGGGGACGACAAGTTCCCGGGCAATTCTCTTTAACCACAGTGGCGAGATTGTGCATATGGCACAGCAAGAGTTTCCGCAGTATTTTCCCAAACCGGGCTGGGTGGAGCAGAATGCCAACGAAATCTGGAGTTCCATCCTTGCGGTCATGGCATCCTGTCTGGCGGAGAGCGGCATCAAACCTGCGCAGATTGCGGGTATCGGCATCACCAATCAACGGGAAACCGCAGTCGTATGGGACAAACAAACGGGAAGACCGATTTATAATGCGGTGGTGTGGCAGTCCATACAGACGGCATCCATCTGTGATGAGTTGAAAACGCAAGGGCTTGACGACCTGTTTCATCAAAAAACAGGTTTGCTGATCAATCCATACTTTTCGGGTACCAAAGTAAAATGGATTCTGGATCATGTCCCTGGTGCCCGTGAGCGGGCAGAAAAAGGGGAGCTGCTGTTTGGCACTATCGACAGCTGGTTGATCTGGAAACTGAGTGGCGGCACACATGTCACAGACGTATCCAATGCTTCTCGCACCCTGATGTATAATATCTATGAGCTCCAGTGGGATGATGAATTGCTGGATATTCTGGATATTCCCAAGGCGATGCTACCTGAAGTGCGAGGTTCTTCCGAGATATATGCGCATACAACAGATTACCATTTCTTCGGTCATCGGGTTCCGATTGCGGGAGCGGCAGGAGATCAGCAGGCTGCCCTGTTTGGCCAAAGATGTTATACCGAGGGCAGTATGAAAAATACATACGGTACCGGGTGTTTTATGCTCATGAACACAGGTGAAGAGCCTGTGCAATCGGAGCATGGGCTGATTACAACGATTGCTTGGGGTGTAGATGGAAAGGTTCAATATGCACTGGAAGGCAGTATATTCGTAGCGGGCTCAGCCGTACAGTGGCTGCGAGATGGTCTTCGTATGCTTCGATCGTCCAAAGACAGTGAGGACTATGCGAAGCGAGTACCTTCAACGGATGGGGTCTATATGGTACCTGCTTTCGTTGGACTCGGAAGTCCGTATTGGGATAGCGAGGTGAAGGGGGCAGTATTTGGCCTTACTCGCGGCACCACGAAGGAGCATTTTATCCGCGCCACACTGGAGGCGCTAGCATATCAAACCAAGGATGTACTGGAGGCGATGGTGACCGATTCGGGATATCCTGTACATGCGCTACGTGTTGACGGCGGCGCGGCAGCGAATGATTTCCTGATGCAGTTCCAGAGTGACATTCTGGGCATACCGGTGGAGCGTCCATCGGTGAATGAAACGACAGCACTCGGGGCAGCTTATCTGGCCGGTCTGGCCGTTGGGTTCTGGTCTAATACAGATGAATTGAACCAGCATGATCATACGGAGCGAATCTTTGAGTCTGTGATGGCTGAGGATGAGCGGGAGCGGTTGTATTCCGGATGGAAGCGAGCCATCAAGGCAGCCATGGCTTTTAAATAATACAGACATATTCCTTCCTTATTTCGCATATGGTCATTTGTACTTTTTCATTAAACATATGTTATAAATGATATTTACTGGTGGGAAATGATGCATGATTTACAGGGATTATCTTCCTGGATGTGCTAAACCAAGTATCCACAATAAGGAAAAATGTAAATTTAGTGGGTTGCTTTGAAAATATATCTTTGACCAAAAAAAGTTTTTGAATTTTTTTTGAATAATGTGTTAAAACAGGCCTTCACGCCACCGAAAATCTGTGATAGGATTAAGTTACAAGTTAAAAATGATGTCTGGAGATCGGGAGGGACCACGTGCGTTCAGCAATTGCTGAACGAATGACGTGGTCCTTTTTTTGTTGTTTTTTTAGAGAAAAATAAGGAAAATGTTGGAGGGGTCATACATGACAGCAACGTTCTCGGCAGCACAACGAACCGAAGTTATGGAACAGATGTCGAATGCACATTTTGACGTATTGGTTATTGGTGGTGGTATTACAGGTGCGGGAATTGCACTTGATGCGTCATCTCGTGGGTTGAAGACGGCGCTTGTGGAAATGCAGGATTTCGCGGCAGGTACATCGAGCCGTTCAACCAAACTGGTGCATGGCGGCTTGCGTTATTTGAAGCAGTTTGAAGTGAAGATGGTAGCGGAGGTTGGACGGGAGCGTGCGGTGGTTTATGAGAATGGGCCACATGTGACAACGCCCGAACCGATGTTATTGCCTATATATACAAACGGTACATTTGGCCGTTTCAGTACGTCCATAGGTCTGATGGTGTATGACCGGCTTGCAGGAGTGAAACGCAGTGAGCGGCGACAGATGTTGAATGCCAGTGATACATCTGCCAGTGAACCTTTGCTACGGAAGCAGGGGCTGCTGGGAGGCGGGCGTTATGTGGAGTATCGGACGGATGATGCGAGGCTTACGATTGAAGTCATGAAAGAAGCAGTACGGCACGGCGTACTGGCTGTAAATTATATGAAAGCAACTTCGTTCCAGAAGGAGAATGGGCACATTGTAGGCATTCATGCGGAGGATCAACTGAATGGGAACAGCTACACGATTAGAGCCAAAAAAGTAATCAATGCTTCAGGTCCATGGGTTGATAGCCTGCGTGAGGTGGATGGCTCACGCCAAGGCAAAACGTTACAGATGACCAAAGGCATTCATCTGGTATTCGACAGTGCACGTTTTCCGCTGCGGCAAGCCGTTTATTTTGATACGCCAGATGGACGCATGGTCTTCGCTGTGCCGCGGGATGGCAAAACCTATGTAGGCACCACGGACACGGTATACCGTGAAGATCCGGCGCATCCGTTGATCACGGAGGCAGACCGTGATTATGTCATTGATGCGGTGAACGGCATGTTCCCGGATGTTCAGATTGGTGCGCAGGATGTGGAGTCTGGCTGGGCAGGCGTGCGCCCACTGATCCATGAAGAGGGCAAGGGACCTTCAGAGATTTCGCGTAAGGATGAAATCTGGGTATCCGATTCAGGTTTGATTACCATCGCCGGAGGGAAACTGACAGGTTATCGCAAAATGGCTGAGATGGTTGTAGATCTGGTTGCGCGTCAGATGCAACAGGAATTCGGGCATACCCTCGGTCCATGTGTGACCAAAAAGATGCCAATCTCCGGGGGAGATGTTGGCGGCTCGGCTGGATACGTGTCGTATACCGAACGCAAGATCAAGGATGGTGTCGCGCTGGGTCTGGATCGAAAAGCGGCGGAACGTCTGGCCCGTACGTATGGTTCCAACGTGGATGCGCTCTATGAGCGTATGCCTGATCCACGAACCAAGGCAGAGCTTCACAGTATACCGCAGGAGCTTTTGCTGATGCTTCGTTATGCAATGGAGGAAGAGATGGCGGCGACGCCAGCTGATTTCTGGGTACGCCGAACGGGGGATTTATTTTTCCGCATCGATGAGGTTCGCCGTTATAAATCAGCCGTCAGCATGTATATGGCAGAACAGCTTGGCTGGTCTGAGCAGCAGATAGCCAACTATGCGAAAGAACTGGATCAGCTGTTGCTGGAAGCATCCGGAAAGATTTAGAGTGGCAGGAATTTGCGAGTCTGGGTCGAATGGAACATGTAAGCGCGTAACAGAGAGGGGATTACATCCATGACATTGCAGATCGGAATCGTAGGAACAGGCTGGTTCAGTAAAGTACACGCAGATATTCTCACACGTATGGAAGGTGTTTGTGTCGCGAGTGTATGTGGAACAACGCTTGAAAAGGCAGAAGCGATGGCATCCGTATACGATGCTACAGGTTACGATAATCTTGAACATATGCTGGACGGTAAAAAGCTGGATGCTGTATACATCTGTGTGCCTCCCATGTCCCACGGATTCATTGAGGCAGAGTTGATCAAACGGGGCATTCCGTTCCTGGTGGAGAAACCACTCAGCACAGGAATGGACGTACCACTCCGCATACTGGAGCAAGTGCAACAGTCGTCTTTGTTAACTTCTGTGGGGTATCATTTCCGTTATCAAGGTGCTGCGCAGGTCATGAAACAAGCGATGCAGGAACAGAAAGTGGGTATGGCTCTGGGGCGCTGGATGGGCGGCATGCCTGGAGTTAGCTGGTGGCGCCGTCAAGACGGCTCGGGAGGCCAGTTTGTCGAGCAGACGACCCATATCGTGGATTTACTCCGTTTCTGTGCAGGCGAAGTGACAGAGGTCTATGCCGTAGCGGCTCAGCGCAGCATGCATGAGAAGCATGAGCATGTGACGGTTGATGACGTAGCCAACGTGACGCTGAAGCTCGAAAGCGGTGCGATTGCAAGCATTGCTAATACGTGTTTGCTGCCTGACGGTGAGGGTGGAGCCGGGCTGCAATTCTATACCGATGCCGGTGTATGGGACTGGACACCCGACCGTCTTCTGTTACCGAGTGCGGCTTCGCATCCGATGGCTGGACTTGAGGTTTCAGCTGGACAGAATCCCTATGAACGTGAAAATGAAGCGTTCATTCATGCGCTTCGCACGGGTGATCGCTCCCGCATTTTGTCCGATTACGCAGATGCATGCCGTACACAGGAGATCACCGTCGCTGCACTGGCATCTGTGGACTCGGATCTGCCTGTCAAGCTCCGGTCCTCATCGGGCCTTGCGCGTTAGAAGTCTGCCACACAGAACTCAGAAGCTAATCTTACAATTAATCCCCAAGCTTCAACAGAAAATGCAGTTCAAAAAACGCCTGCGACCGGAACCATATCGTTTATGGTTCTGGTGCAGGCGTTTTTATTATGCCCTTGCAGCGATTTTACAGCTTGCAGTGACTCAGGCCGTAACAAGCGTTAACTGGGGATAGCACTGCTTCTCTTGCTGTAGCAGTACCTGAACTACTTCAATTGCTGCTGTTCTTTTAACCAATCCGAAGACCAGCTGTAAATTTGATTAATGACCGGTTCAATCGCTCTACCTTTAGGGGTAAGCTCATATTCTACACGGGGAGGTATCTCGGGATACATATGCCGGGTTACGATGCCTTCAATTTCCATCTCTTTCAGACGCTCCGATAACAGCCGCCCGCTAATGGCCATCTCGGCCTCCAGTTCTGTAAACCGTTTTGGCCCAGACAACAGCTGATACATGATCAGCAGCACCCACTTTTTCCCGATGATATCCATGGCCTGTGTAATCAGACAGGGGCTTGGGGATTTTACTTTTCTCAGCTTCAACGTGTTTCACCTCGATTCATGGCAAATGTGGAGTACAACGCTATATAAAAGGACAAAACGATCTGCCGCTCTAAGAAATTCAAGTACCTTCATGTGAAGGACGGTCACTACAAAATATACTGTAACATACCTTTTGTATGTATTATACATCATTTCATGAAAAATTACTTGATGAAATTATCTTATTATTATATACTAACTTCATAAAAGTAAGTTTATGAGTAATAATACGTATTATAGATGTACATACCATTCCGCGGATGAGTTGAAGCTTCTAAAATAACAATTTAATAATAAGGAGATGCAAGATATGAAGAAAGTGTTGGGATATGTTTTTTTGGTAGTGCTGGCAGGTGTATTCGTCATGACAGGATACACGAAAGTCACTGGAGCAGATATGATGATTGAGACATTCGAGAGTTTCTCCTATCCAACGTGGACAATGTACTTGATCGGTGTGTTGGAACTGCTTAGTGCGGTTGGTTTGCTCATCCCGCGCACCCGTATTTTGGCTTCCGGAATACTCACATTCATTCTGATTGGAGCTGTGGGCAGCCATCTAATCTATGTACAGTATGCGGCTGTACCGCTACCAGCAGTATTACTTGTGGCTAACATCGTGGTGTTAATGGTCAGTCTGCACAGACTGGAAGAGGAAGAAAACAGCATGGAAATGGTGGAAGCGTGAAGAAAGCAGAAAGAAAACAGAAAGAAAGCACAAAGGTCTTAAACCCTTAGGAACCGTGCTTGTTCTTGTCAAGAAGGGAGTTACATAACTTGTGCTTCTCGTCATGAGCTATGTTACTCCCGTTATAACATGGAGGTGGTGTGTAGTTATTTGATAACTGCAACCATATCCTCTACGCATTAGATACTTCGTTGACCGCGTTTGATGATTCGCTGGGTATCTTTGGTCCCGGATTGTTCAATCCAAACGGCACATACCTGACGAACCCAATCGGGGTTTGTTTTACTGGCATCGTTTAACCAGTTGCTAACGGAGTCCTGTACATAGGGATGTGCATCGGATTTCACAGCAGATAACAGGGGGAGAGCCATTTCCGGGTTTTCTTTTAAAGGCTGGATATGTTTTGCCCATACCCCGCGAGGACGGATAGATTCAATGGCAAAGCGCCTAATCATTGGGTCGGGGTCGGTACTCCACGGGATTAAACATTGGAGGGCTGTTGTTATATCTTCACGAATGGAATCCCTCACAGCCATCCAGGAAATCTCCCTTACACCAAAGTGAGGATCTGCTGCAAACATACGGATCTGCTCCAGCTTTTCTGTCAGATGAAGATCAGGGTTCAGCCCTATAATATAAGCTGCCCAGCAGCGGACACTGTCTGAACGGTGCTTTGCAAGGAAGTTGAAGAGATGTATTTTCTCTTGAGCAGGTTGTCGCTCCATATACTCCAGCCATTGCCTGCCAATTGCCGGTATAACTTTCATAATGCGCTGTTCATCCTTCGGTGCTAGTCTTGTGGTAACATCTTGAATGGAGACGGGGATATCGAGTTCACGAGTGATCTGTTCAAAAAGAAGAAGATGATTCACGGCCAGCCATTCCGTCAAATTTACAGATTCAATCGTTCCGCTCTGCAATAAGCTGCAGACTTGCTCTGGAATTTCGGCAGCTTTACGCGCACCTTTGCGAAGCAGAATATTTTCAGGGATAGTAACGTTAGAGTTGGGATGCATGGTATGGCCTCCTTGTTCGTCTAAACTTATTATGTATACCATACAATAGACAGGAATGCAGAGATGTAAGGTGAATTACAAGTTTCACAGTGGAGAAGCCATTTTACGAAATTTCATCATTTCATGCGGGTGAAGGGCAACCGATTTGAATGAGGTACGAATTCGACACGTTTGCGAGAGTTCTTTCATAGCTACTGTGACTGATTCTCTTGAGGCACCAGCCATCCAGGCGATCTCCTGATGTGTGATTATACACTGAATAAGACAAAACCCCTCTTTTTCCTCCCAACCCATCTGCTCGGCTAACCGACATAAATTATGCATGATTTTGTCATGTAAACTTCCGAGTGCTAGAGTCTGTGTCAGCTCACTCATTTGTTTGATTCGTTCACTCAGAACGTTCATCATTCTCATCATAAAGGCTGGATGTTCGATTAAAAATTGCTCAAATCGGTTTCGATCCATTAGGCAGATATCACATGTCTCCATCGTTTCAATATATAAATCGCGTGTGCCAAGAGAAATATGATTCAGCTCTCCAAAAATATGACCTTCACTCAACATATCTACCGTAAATTGCTTCCCTTCAGGGCTTAATGTGTATAAACGAACTTTACCTCGCTTGATGAAATAGAAACCTTCTGTAAAAGTAGAAGGTGTTTGAATGGTGCTTTGTTTCGGGAACGATGAAATGGACGTCATGCTGTCCATTTCAATGAGATCGGCCTCGGATAAGGAGGACATGAGGTCGAACTGAGACAAATACAGGATTTTATTCATGAGGCTCCTTTCGCTCACCTTATAAAGTGATAAAAAAAGAAGAACCCGATGAAGCCAGGGTTCTTTGGCAGCGTGTTATCCTTTGCTTAGGAGTACGCTGTTTTATATATGATGATATAACATTCTAGCTATAATAACTTTTTTAGTTGAGAGACGCGTCCCTGGCTAATGCCAAGTTTCTCCGCAATTTGCTGTTGAGCGAGGCCTGGATGTTGTTCAATAATTTCCTTCATCTGTTGCAGCATGCGCGCCGTTTTTGGCCGCAGGTCGGGGTAGTCCTGGCTCGCAGCAGTATCTCCTTCTTCCCAGGAGGAAGCTGAGGCAGCAGCGGGTTTAACAGCAGGACGTTCTTTGGGTGCAGAAACCTGTTTGTTTTCAGGTACGAACCAGTCGGGAGTGTCATCTGGGTGTTTTAATTGAATTGCACAAGTCCGGCAGATGAATTGCTCTTTGAAATACATTTCCGTATCCACGTCACCGCAAAAAATACACAATGTTGATTTGTACTTCCTTAAAATCAACTCTTTCCCTTCAATGAAAAATTCAAGCGGATCGCCGATATGGATTTCCATTGTATCCCGCATTTCTTTGGGAAGGACAATTCGTCCGAGACGGTCCAGAGATCTCTTCATTCCGGTTCTTTTCATCGCATCTCCCCCGCATTATTAACATTAAAACCTGTCCTTATTGTAAGGAAGAAAGGGCTTTAATACAACAATAATATTTCAAAAAAAAGGGATTATTCCAACTATTATGGGAAAATAAGTTTAGAAAGCGCGGGAGCGACGGCTAAAGTGAAGAGTGCGGCCAAAACCATGGAGATACTGGAGATGGTCCCCGTTAGCGAACTTAGTTCAAAAGCTTTCGAAGTTCCCGTGCCATGGGCACCGGTTCCAAGCAGAGTACCACGTGCAATTTCGCCATCAATACGAAGCATTTTGACGATGGAAGGCCCCATGATAGCCCCAAGCAGCCCCGTCATAATCACGAATACGGCCGTCACTGCCGGGATTCCCCCGATAGAAGCTGATACATTCATCGCAATGGGCGTTGTGATCGAGCGCGGAATCAGACTATGAATCAAGCCGGAGTCGAGGTGCAGCCATTTTGCAAGCATAGCCGAGGAGAGTACGGCAACAACTGAGCCGGTCATGACACTGACTACAATCTCGGAAATATGTTTTTTGAGTACATGGAAGAAGGTGTAGAGCGGTACCGCAAATGCGACCGTAGCAGGTTGCAGCAGAAGGCTAAGCCATTTGCCTCCGCTACTATATGCGGCATAATCTGTTCCAGTCACTAGAAGTATGCCTACAACCAACAGAGGGGTAATGAGCAATGGTGACAGATAGACTTTGGGCAGACTGCGATACATTCGCTTAGCAACCATATAGATTCCGACCGTTAATAGCAGACATAAAAATCCAATCATCCCGTATGACGCTCCTTTCGTTTGGCAATACGTGTAGCAACCAGACCAGTACAAGCCATCACCAGAAATGTGCTCAGTAGTACGATAAATAAAATTTGTAATCCGTCATGCTCCAACATGGGCATGTAATTCATAATGCCAACCGCCGACGGGATGAAAAATAACAGCAGTTCACCGAGCAGCCATGCCGCACCGATTTCGATCCAGCGCAGTTTCACCACACCGGTCTGAAGCAGGATGAACAAGATAACCATCCCGAGAATGGAGCCTGGTACAGGTAGGTGGAGAGCACGGGCCAATAGGTCCATGAGCAGTGAAAAAACCATTAACAGTGCAACTTGTGCAATCCCGATGCCCCATTTTTTCACAGGAATCCCTCCTTTATAGATGAACATGCTTTGATGCATTTCATTTGAATGTTTGTGAAAAATGAATGGAAACGTTGCTTCGTATCACAAATTTTACATCGCATTCTTTCATGAGTAAAATGCATATTAAGAATGTTTTCTATTCCATTTATCTATGATGGGTTAGTTATGGCAGAAGGACAGGAGTGGAACGAAACGATGGATATTCGCCATCTGCAATATTTTCTGGAGGTCGCCCGCCAGCAGAGCTTCACAAAAGCTGCCGAGGTGCTGTATATCACCCAGCCCACAATTAGCAAAACCGTCAAGAATCTGGAGGATGAGCTGGGCGTGACCTTACTGGATCGTTATGGTAAACAGGTGAAGTTAACGGATGCGGGGCATGTCTTTTTTCGGCAGGCGCTGGAGATTGAAAAATCATTCCGCAGTCTTTCGTCCGAGCTGGACGATCTGATGAATCTGAAGAAGGGACATCTGCGTATTGGATTGCCGCCGATGGTGGGATCAAGCTTCTTTCCGATGATTATCGGTGAGTTCCACAAAGCGTATCCCCAAGTGAGCATTCAATTGTTCGAGGATGGTGCGAAAAAAGTGGAGGCTGATGTCATCAGCGGTGCACTAGATATTGGTGTGGCGGTGCTACCAACAGTGGATGATCTGCTGGATCATTTTGTATTTGTTCAGGAAAAGCTGAATCTGCTTGTACATCCCTCGCATCCGCTTGCCGGCAAGGAGTCGGTCGCGCTCCATGAACTGGAACAGGATGCATTTGTGTTGTTCCGGGAGGATTTTGCGCTCCATGACCGCATTATTGTGGCTTGTCAGCAGGCTGGATTCCAGCCCCGAGTCGTGTATGAAAGTTCACAGTGGGATCTGTTAAGTGCGATGGTTGCGGCAAATCTGGGCGTTGCCCTGCTGCCGGAGACGATCTGCCGCGAAGTCGATGATATGCGCGTGCGGATCATTCCGGTCGTGGAGCCAATCATTCCATGGCAGCTTGGCATGATCTGGCGGAAGGATCGATATCTTTCTTTTGCTACGCGGGAGTGGATTACATTTACCCAGTCGATGCTGGGAGAACAGATGAAATGAAGCTGGATCATTGATACAATGTAAACACAAATACTAGTGGGGGTGTGGAACTTATGAAACTGCGGGTATCCGCTGTACAATACCAATTGCAAACGATCCGCTCATTTGAGGAGTTTGCCGCTCAGGCGGAACATTACATACGGACAGCAGATGAATTCGGAACGGAATTCGTGCTGTTCCCTGAATTTTTCACTACACAATTAATGTCCATTGGGGACGCACAAGGAAATGCATTAACAATTGAAGATTTGCCTGATTTTACAGAGCAATATGAGCAGTTGTTTATCTCCCTTGCTGCCAAATACAATATGCATCTAATCGGAGGTACGCACGTTATTCGAAAGGAAGGCAAGCTGTACAATACGGCGCATATGTTTTACCCGGATGGACGGATTGCACGCCAGGCCAAGATTCATATTACGCCTACCGAAGTGACGGAGTGGAATATGGCGGCGGGGGACGGACTTGAAGTGTTTGATACGGACAAAGGCCGCGTTGCGATGCTGACTTGTTACGATATTGAATTCCCCGAAATTGTACGTATGGCAAAAGCCAAGGGCGCAGATGTGATTTTCTGTCCTTCCTGTACGGACGACCGCCACGGATTTTATCGGGTAAGGTATACGAGTCATGCGCGCGCAGTGGAGAATCAGGTATACGTTGTATTAACGGGGACGGTAGGTCATCTGCCTACGGTTGATTTCATGCGTGCCAATTATGGACAAGCTGCGATTATTACACCGAATGATGTGCCATTTCCGCCGCGCGGTATTCTGGCTGAAGGTGAGATTAACAACGATATGATCGTCACAGCCGATCTTGATCTGGACTTGCTGTATGAGGTGCGTGAACGTGGCTCCGTAACAACCTGGCGTGACCGCCGCACCGATCTGTATACGGATTGGGAGTAAAATTACGCAGGAGGGATTAAGCAGGATGTATGTCAAAGAAATGCTGATAGTTGCGCCTGATGGTAGTACCAAAGATGGTGGAAACAAAAATGGTAGAGCTAAAGCGGTGATCCGCAATTATGTAGCTTCCGATTTTGAAGAGCTGATTCGCATTCAGGCGGAAAGTTTCCCGCCACCATATCCGGAGGAACTACTATGGAACCAGGAGCAGCTCAGTAGTCATGTGCAGCATTATCCCGAGGGAGCTATCTGTATCGAGGTAGACGGGGAACTGGCTGGTTCGATGACTGCACTGCGAATGCAGTGGGATTCTGCGTACCCATCCAGCCACACATGGGCAGAGGTTACGGATGATGGATATATCCGCAATCACCAGCCGGATGGGAACACGTTATACATCGTTGACCTCTGTGTCCGTCCGAAATATCGCAAATGGGGGCTGGCTCAGCTCATGATGCAGGCCATGTACCATCTTGTGATCGCACAGGGGATGGATCGTTTGCTCGGGGCAGGGCGGATGCCTGGATATCATCGGGTTGCGGAGCAGTTGTCCGCACAGCAGTATTTGGATCAGGTTGCAACCGGAGAGAGGCATGACCCGGTTATTTCTTTTTTGCTACGATGTGGGCGTATGCCTGTTGGTGTGGCTGCCGATTATCTGGATGATGAGGAATCTTGTCATTATGCGGCTCTGATGGAGTGGCGTAATCCTTTTAAATAGGGCTGGTGTCCATTGAAACAAACAATTGCACTGAATACATATTTTAATTAGGAGGCTTTTAACTATGGAATTTACACGTATTACATCCATTCAAAATCCGTTGTTCGCTCAAATGCACAAACTGATGCAGGAAATTTTTCCGCCGGAGGAAGTGCTGGACTTCCCGTTATGGGCTGAACCGCTGGAGGACCCTGGCATTCGGGTGTTTGTCGCTGTACATGAGGGTCAAGTGGTTGGTGCAACGGAGTACCGTTATTATGAGGACTGGAATGTAGCCATGACTGATTTCACCATTATTGGGCGCGAAGGTTTGGGAATCGGGGCATTCCTGGCGAATCACCGTAAGCGTGATCTGCAGCAACTCGCTGCTGCCAATGGCAAAACATTGTTTGGCATGTTTGCCGAAATCTACAATCCATATCTAAGCCAGGATCATGCGTTTGGCGGCATCAAACCGATGGACCCATACGTGCGCCGCGAAGTGTTATCACATCTGGGGTATCAGCGCCTGGATTTCCCGTATGTGCATCCATCCTGGCAAGGAGACGGTGAAGCGGTAGGAGGCCTGGATCTGTGCTTTATGCCAGGCGATGAGTCCCTTTCGGAGCTGCCATCCAGTCTGGTTGCCGATTTCCTGAATCGGTACTATGCTGTACTGCCAAATAAACCGCAAGAGTGGCTTGCCATGGTAGAGCAATTGAATGCCCGTGAATCTGTGGCATTGCTCCCGTTGTAAGTGAAAACGAATAAAGGTAAGTAAGACATTATTCATGTGTTAAACCCGCAAGGATGTACAGCAAAAAAACTAAGTTTAGACTTGCTGTCAGCTCCCCAGCAAATGAAATATCAGGTGAATAGCCACAGCAGTCGCTGTGGCTATTCACCTGATATTAGGGAGGGAAGACATCGCCCTGAAGTTAAATTGTTGGTACTTCAATAGCTTTACAGTAAAAAAAGTAAATTCAGCTTGTTTGTAATCTGGTTCCTAATCGTTGCATAAGAGGATTTTTATAGAATATTTTATAGAACATAAGTACTTTGTGTTAGATATTCCCTAAAATTATAGATCAGTAGCAGATTTAGTTTGAAATATATCTGGAAGACGGTATAATAAAATAAATCTATAACGATTAATTAACGTTGTTTAGAGAAGTTTACATTCATGGGAAAGAAGGAGGATGAATGAACGTTCATGATCGGGTTGAAGAGATTTATCAAGAGATTTGGCTCAGAGAGCTTTTTGCGAAATACAGGCCTGAAGGGGAAACACATCTGTTACAAGCGATTAACTTTAGGGATCAGATGAATCGGTTCAGCTGGGGAATGTTGTTTTTATACATATATGTTTTGGGGCGTCGTTCCAAGGAGGAATTACCAATTTCAATTGCAGCCGATATGGAATTGATCTGCTTGTCCTCCCGGATCCTTGATGATGTGTTGGATGAGGATAATTCCCAATTGGAAAGATGTATTGGCCGACAAAACACATTATTTTTATTCACGGAGTTACTAATTACCTCATTGCGACAGTTACAGGCATTTGAATGCAGGGATATAGGTTATATGCACCTTCATAGTGCATTGCAGGCAGAGTGGCTAGATGTAAATCGAAACATGTTTGACGAAATTAGTGAGCAGCAGTACATAAAAAAGATTCTGCCCAAGAGTTCTGCCATGTTCAAATTTGTTACGGCATACGCAGATTCGAATCATCAGGAATTTTGGGATGAATTTTGGAATTGGGCATGTATGGGTATGCAATTATCAAATGATTTAAGTGCGATATACAATGATGAGAAGAGCGACCTTATCAAACTAAAGCCAACACTACCACTACTTAAAACGTTTGACGTAAGCGACGAAGCTCGTAAACTTGAGATCAGGGCTGGTTTTATGGAGTACGCTTCGGGCAAGGGATCAGTTTCTACTGTTCGAGAGTTCATTGAGGCCCAAGGGGCTTTGGAATACTGTCTAATACTTCGTGAGTTATGTAAGGAACGTTGCCTGCATATGCTGCAAGAGCAGTTCCCTGAACAAACCGAAATGACAGGAAAGCTACTAGCCTATTTAAATATGGTGGCTGCATGATGTTTCCGAAACGAATCGGCTTCATTCCGATCAATGCCCTGCTGATGCTGGTGACAATCCTCCATTTTGCCCGGTTTCAAACAAACTTGTTTGTTTATGACCTTATTCTCATTGGTGTGCTGATCCTAACAGGCACTTTCATTTATCTGGGAACGTTAGCCGTCGATTCAACCAAATGGTTTATTTTTCTGATGTATACAACCGCTTGGATTCTGCTTTTGCTAAATGGCCCTTCCTATCTCTATTACGGTATTGGGCGGATTCTGATGAGCTTTGTTCCTAATATGTTGTTTATTTTTTTCGCCCATTTTAC
The DNA here is from genome assembly GCF_052114825.1 of Paenibacillus sp. 2TAF8. Lineage (NCBI taxonomy): Bacteria > Bacillati > Bacillota > Bacilli > Caryophanales > Paenibacillaceae > Paenibacillus > Paenibacillus sp. 2TAF8. The sequence goes on along the minus strand of NZ_JBFRFN010000012.1, from coordinate 154,196 downwards.
AAACTTGCCACGAAAATCACTCTACCATAAATGTAATATGATGCTCCTAATATCGGGGCTGGTTACGTTGGTTTCCTTGTTAAGCTTTATTCCGTTTTTAAGCTATGTACTTTTTTTGCATGTACTGTTTTCGATGTATTGTTGTGTCTGGTTGTCCATCCATTACAAGCATAGGCAGAGAAAGATATTAAGTGTGGACCGAAGGATTATGAATATGTCGATTGCAGTGTCGTTTATACCGTGTATAGCGGCATACACCATATTTGGAGGTCTAATGCCCTCGCAAGCCAAATTCTATACCATTTATGCCTCCGTATTCTTGCCCTTAGGAGTAGGATATCTTCTGCTGAAACGAAACGGGATACAGACTCGTTTTGATTATCGATTAACTCTGAATTTGCTTGCACTTTTTATAGGCGGAGCAGTTCTGTTCATTGGATTTGTGATGTATGTGATGGGTCTATCCTTTGTACAATCTCTGTTACTTCTTCTTATGGTATATATCCTATTATACGTCCATGTGAGTTTACAGAAATTACTATCCTTACGTCAAGTACAGGTGATGAGCAGAGCAAAGGAAGAACTTGAGAAGGAACGATTAGAAATTCTTCAAAATGTAACCTATGATCGTTATATTACAGCACTTAATGGCATGATAAGACAGTTTATCGATAGAACCATTCCACTTAATGGGATGCTGACGATATGGAAAGAACAAGAAAGTAGTTATATTTTGGAGCAAAATGGCATATTTGAAGAATGCTCGCTAAAAAAAATTAATGTGCACAAACTTAAAAATGTCGTTGATACAATTTCGATTGAGGGCGAAATTTATTATGTCTTTCCTTTAGTTTATCAAAAAAAGGTCAATGGTTGGATGATTACCGGCCATAAAGTAAACAGTGACAAGTTCACAACTCAAGAAGTCGAGACCTTAATGCTGCTTGCTGATATGATCTGCGAGATTTTGAAAACAACGGAGATCCTATACGAGAACCAGCGACGATATGTACAACTCCCAAATTTGACATATGAAGATTATCAGAATATCCGTATTTCTCAAAAGACAGAAGATATTCGGAAGGAAGTGGCGCTGTACCTTCACGATGATATTCTTCAGTCCATATCGGCTGTGCAAAACATGATTGAAGTTTTAGAGACTCCTCGGCAAAAGGAACTTCACGATTTTATTAATGAGACATTAGAAGGAATTATTCGTTCAATTCGCAACAAAATGTTCGATATCTATCCAACAACACTGAAAGATTTGGGGCTCTATCAGAGCCTGACTATACTCTGCAATCGGCTTATGGAAGAAGCGGTGATGCAACCAAACTTGAAAATACGTGTGGAATCCGAGATGGAACTTGAGGTAGACGATTCGTTGCAATTCACCGTATTCCGAACGATTAAAGAATTGGTACAGAATGCAGTTAAGCATGCTCAGGCAAAAGAAATTGTGGTGTCTGTAGAACTATCGGAGGACCATATTCTAGTCGTTGACGTTATTGACGACGGAGTAGGTATCGATGTGGAATCTGACTTGGTCCGGAAGACCGCTGTGCCCCACATCGGACTGTTAACAGTGAAGCAAGAAATTGACTCTTTGCATGGAGAATTGTCCATCATGAGGAATGCTACGAATGGAACCCATGTCCAGTTCAAACTTCCAATGGAAGGGGCGAATATGAATCATGTATATCATACTATTTGATGATCACAAGCTCTTTGCCAAGAGTTTAGAAATATCAATGAAGGGCATAGTAAGCAAATTCGAGGTTCACACTTCACCTGAGGATATTGTTCAGATTCTGAAAAAGAGAAAGCCTGATATTCTTCTTCTAGATATCCATATGGGAGAATATAGTGGTCTGGATGTGGCGACTGAGGTGCTGACACATTATCCTGATTTGAAAATAGTCTTCTTGTCCGGATACGATCTGGTAGAATATCATAACCGGGCGATCAAAATCGGGGCTAAAGGCTTCATTAACAAAAGTATCTCCGTTCATGACTTGGCTATGCAAATTGAGCTTGTAGCCAAAGGAGGAATTATTTTTCCGAAATCCAATCAGGATACAGTTCCTCTGACCAGTCGTGAAAAGGAGGTTCTGCAACTAATGGCGGAAGGCATTACACAGCAAGAGGTGGCTAATAAATTATTTATAAGCCGTAGGACAGTCAACAACCATATACAAACAATCAATGAGAAATTTAATGTGAATTCTACGGTCTCAGCTATTATTAAAGGAATAGAGATGGGAATCGTGGTCTTGAAATCTCCAAAATGATTAACCTGTCTTAAAACTCAAAGCTTATAGAAGTAGTTATGAAAAGCAATTTGTACTGGGCACTCGGTACAAACTGCTTTTTTTTATTGAAAAATTGCACAAAATACTCGTTTTGTATCGGAAATAATTTCCTATACTAAGGTTAACAAAGCAAAGGAGGCAGTTGAAATGACAGAAAACCTTTGGAGTGTAGTGAGAGAAATAAAAAGCGGGACGTTATGTTTAGCAGACATACAGGATAAGGCTCCTAAGAATGTGGTAACACATCTGAATAATCTGTTCTCTGGAAAGGAACGGAACACAAGGGTAATGAACGATATTGTAGCATTAAAGGGTGCTTGGCCTGATTGAATTTATGACATTTTCCAGCAGCCCAATGTAAATCATCAATAAGTAAAAGGAGTTGTAACATGCTGACAGTTCGAAACATGACATTTTCGTATGCGGATCCAGTCTTAGAGGAAGCATGCTTTGTCTTTAAACCCGGAACACTTTACTTCCTATTAGCTCGTAATGGTGCGGGGAAGAGTACCTTGTTCAAGCTGCTAGCTGGAGAACTGCAGGCGTCTTCCGGGGAAATCCATATGACAGAGAATCTAATATTTCATAGGCAGCAACCAGTATATTTTGAGGACATGACGGTAAGGGAAAATATCGAGTGCTTTTTACAGTTGTTGAAGACAAAGGCGCGTTATGAAGAACTAAAGGACGAATATCATCTGGAGAGTATCGAATCCAAAATTGCCCGGAAACTTTCRGGTGGGGAAAAGCAAAGGCTGTACTTGGCTCTAACGGGTATGAGTGACGCAGGAATTCAGCTCTATGATGAGGCCGATGCCGCTCTTGATGCAGGTGCAAGGCAACAGTACTACCAAGAGGTTTTGCAACGGAATGCTTCAGAGGGGCGGATTGTGATCGCGATTAGTCATCATATTAGCGAAAGCTTAAAGTATGCTGATCGAATCTGTGTACTGACCGAAAGGCAGTTGTACGAGGTAGATCCAGCAGAACTCCCACAAGAACTAGCTGATCTAAATGAAGATAAAATTATGGAGTACATTGAGAGGGTGTGCATGCAACCATGAGAACGTTAACGTTTAATTTTCTGAAGGCGGATTTGCGAATGCCACAGCTTATGTTCTGGGATTGGTTGTTTCCTCTGGTTCTGATTCTGGCCTTTAGTGTGTTTATTCAATCACAAGAGTTTTCTAGCTTCTTACTGCCAGGTCTGGTCAGCCTATTCATTATGCAGAGCATCATCTTCTCGCTACCTTACCGAATAGCGCAATTTCAGGAGCAAGGAATTCTGGCCTTGGTGAAAGAACGTGGTAATCCGGTGAAGCTGTTAACAGGGTTTTATCTGAGTCGAGTCGTTATTTTGGTGGTACAGACCGTCGCGATTTTAGTGATCGGAGCATGGTTGCTGAAGGTGCCGTTAGAACTGAACATCGGCCTAATGGTAGTAGCGTTTGTAGCAGCAACACTTCTATTCATGCTACTTGCGACATGCTGCGGTATTGTAATGAAAAAGCAGAATGCGGCATTGGGTTTGTCTCAGGCTATCTATTTTGTACTGATTGGAACTTCAGGCATTTTCTACCCGATGGAGAAAAGCCCGGAGCTGCTTCAACTCGTATCCGGCTTCTCACCACTATATTATGTGAATGAGTTATGGACCGGTGCGTTATTGGGAGACTCTGTTGGGGCAATCAGAGATATAGGAATCCTTGCGATTTTCACAGTAATCCTTTTGATTTTATCGGGGCTGCTCCTTCGAAATAAAAGGAAAGGTAAACGTAAATATGAAGGTATTGCACAAGCTAACTAGTAAGGATTTTTCGGAGCGTAGTGTCGATGGTTTGCAGAACATGTTTGAGGAAAAATCACTCAGCCCTTATGGTGCGAAACTTGAAGCCCAGTTTTTTCTCTGTGAAGCTGGGGAATCCATTCTGAAAGTAAAGGGATCACTCAAGGTCACCAAAGAATCTTTGCCAGAACAACTGTTAACACGAACAATGATATATTTCCCTGAACAACGATATGGGCTGGAATATATTCATCAGACACCAATTATTGATTTTGAATTTCTGTACGAGCTTAGAACAGATAAAGATTACTTCAATCTTGTTGTGCTCGACCGTGAAGGGCTGATTATCAGTTCGGCAACCTATGTTTTCAATCATTCAAGTATTATACCCTATCCGATAAGGATTCAAGATTTATCTCCACTGGACATCGACGGAGAAATTTATCGGAAAGATGAACAGCTTATATTCCGTTCCACAATGGGAGAAGATTGCCACACATCAACAATTCTTCATACCTGGCAGAATGTTGGCCAGCACGTTGTTCTGCCTGCCAGCAGGACAGAAGCAGATAGGACGTACGAGAGCAGCATGTTGATTAGTGATATGTGTTCTGGCATGTGGATGGTTATCGCTACCGACGATACAGGCCGTCTCCTTACCCAATATGTTGTTCAAATATGAAAGTAGGGAGAGGTTATGGATGAACAGAGCACTGAAATCAGGTGGGATACTAGAGAAAAATCAAGTGGGAGAAGCTTTGAAGCGATATATTCGAACATGCGGTGAGTTTGATGATCCGGATTATATGTTCGATGAGCTGTATTTCCTTCATATTCTTCTGTGTCGCTATGCATCAGAACTGAAACAAATATTAACGCCTATGGATTATGAAAAGATCGTTTTCAGACATGCTTGTCTGGGAAACACCAAGGAACTCGCACAAGAAATCACAGTATGTGAACTTGGTGCTTTACCAACCTATATACAGAGTCAGGTACTCTTTCGTTACTTGGGTACTGCATATTATCGACTGATTTCCACTGGCAAACGGTTCGACAGATCGGATGAATGGGTCATGTTGCTGAAAAACAACCTTTCTAAGGTACGTGGATATTCCATGATATTCGATTACATGATGCATATATTCTGTACCAAGCTTGGCATCGAAGCGGGTTCTGGTTTATCTCCGGTAACGGTGTACAAGAGTCGGGAGGAATCAATCTATGTAGATACCCATTACTTCCTAGTTCATTCCGATTATTTCAAGCGGCCCATTATGAATGACAATATTGACAGGCTTTTAGAGGGTTGCGAGTACGCTCTTACACACAAGTTAGGTGATTTGGTAGCGGAACTTTATTGGGCTCTGAATGTTTATGGTTATGGGGATAGAGAGGTTTTAAAATTGAAGAGTTTTATGGATAACTTCTATATGGAAGGAGAATGGAGGTACGGGTATACGGATTCTCGTCGGCAAGTGCATGCGCAATATTCTACCATTGCAGCTTATCTTGAATTCATCAGAAGAGAGCAATTGAGAGGAGGTGAGTAAGATATGATCCGGTTTGAAGCGGTCTATCCTTTTGGCAGCGAACAGGATCCTATGGGTAAGGAAGGGTTGACACACCTTTTGGAACATCTGTTGGTCAAGAGTAATATGCCTGACTATAGCTTGCTTGATCTGTGCCGCTCAATGAACTGTACAATCAAGGCTGCAACGTCCAGCCAACATTTGCGTCTTGTTGTAGAGGGGGATAATAGCTCGTTTATGGCGCTTTATCCTGAACTCGTTTCTCTATTATCGAATGCTGCAGCATGTATCCAGCTAACAGACGAAGATCTTGAGCATGAGAAGCAGGTCGTATTGAATGAACTACAGTATAAAATAGACCAAACTCACTCATTAAATCTCAATCAGGCGGGGACAAGCGAGAATATTTCCTACGCATTGCAACCTGTACACCCTGTACTTGGTAATCGAAACACGTTGGCTCGAATCAGTGTAAGGGATATACGCGTGCAACTAATCCGCTTTTTGAATACTCGTGCTGAGATTGAAATACAGTATCAACAACCAACGGATCGAGCAACTTTGGAGAAGCTTACTTCTAAATTAACCGTCCCGAACCGGAGCAGGATATATAGGAAAACCTTATTACAAACGGAACCAAGTGTCCTGAATGTTCGAACATGGGGTGTACATTCTTGGGTAGTAGTAGATGGTGCGGAACATGCATGGCATGAGGCGGCTGTAACGATTCGTTCTGGTGCTGCAATCCGCAAACATATTCGTCATATCTCAAGGAGTCTAGCGGGATATCTAAGAACTTATTGCCGAACTGAATTTGCTGTTCATTGTGAAATTGGGTTAATTACCCTCTATTTTAGGGGAAGTATGAATCAAATTGAACAAGAATTGCTGAGGCTGCTCCGTCTAGATCCCTCCGAGGCAGCATCCTTTTTCATAGAGAGTGTACAGAGGGAGCAACGAAAGCACAGCTTACATCAGGTTTGCGAGTACATTCTACATGACGGAGGGGGCGCATTGCCTACGGGGCAAGAGATTCAATCGTCATGGGATGCTGTAGAAATTTTGAAACAGCAGATTCTATCCGGCTTAGCTGTAGCAGCAACGTTTGCACCGGACACGCAGTTGCTAGAGCAGGCCTATGAAGAAAAAGCAGTGACTCCACTTTACAAGATTAATGACTGGAAAAATACTGGGAGTAGGGATTTGCCGAACCTGATGAATCATGAGTATGTGGAACTTTGGCCAGGCCCTGGATACTTCTCGTCGGGCAAATATGTCTCTCATCTATTATGGTCAATGATAGCGGGACTGGATGGTGCTTTGTTCGAGTATTGTGCGTCACAAGGGTTGACATTGTATAGCCATCAGTTTTTTTCGAGAGAAATGTACGATCAAGGACATGTGATATTGTATGTTCATTGTCCTGATCAAAAAGTCAAAATGGAGATGAGCCAACTCTTTCGGAACATGCTATTGGAACTCGAAGCTAAAATCGATAAGCCAATGCTTGAAAAAGCAGTGTCCAAGGTGCTGCTTAGTAGGGAGCAAGCCAATCGCTCTTCAGCACATCGCATGATGGATCTCTCCAATCAGGTTATGGGATATTCGGGAGTCATTCCAGCTAATGATTACGCAGAGGAAATAGGGAATGTCCAGCCAGAAATGGTGCAAGTACTTATTCAAAATATACTGGATAGTCCCTCGATTATTTTGGGAATGGAGTGCTTGAGATGTTAAATTCCGTACTCGTCACAGGTGAAAACTTACTGTTTGATATAGGAAATAGAGTGATAAGGATAAAAAAAAATCCACAACTGTTCGGAACGATGTGCAAGATCAGGGAAGGGCATGAACCTCTTAGCTCTGAAGAGAAGGATCATTGGGAGAGGCTTCAGACTGCATTACAACTAACGGAGGAACAAGACCTTTTACATGAAGACACTGAAATAGTCATAAAGGACTCACACCTTCAGGAAATTATACATGCACGAAGTATTCGGGTTATGCTAGTCTCTCCATACGAGATACATAAAATTTCGGAAATCATGGAGAATGATTCTGGTGCAAGAGTGCTTCCGATACTCATATGTGCAGAGATGATATACATAGGACCGTTATTGACAGACGGCAACATGTATAAGCATTATGTGAAGCGAATTGCTTCCAATAATCCTCTACTTGCAGATAAGATTCGAATAGCAAAAGAAGCAAAGTCAACAGAAACCTTTTATTTAAATAGGAAAACCCTTCAGGAACAGCAAGAGAAGGTTGAACAATCTATCGGTAAAATCATTTACGATACTTCTCCTAACAGTGTGTTTACAATAGAAGGAGGGATTGTTCGTCAGCATGTATTAACAGGGTTGAAACACAGCGGACTGTATGTCAAAGACAACTTTGACTTGATGAGTGAGTGTGATGACAAGGTGGGGCTTATCAACGGTATACAGACAGAATCTTTTCAGATTAAAGGCATCGATATCCATGTGGCCGTAAGTACCACATCAGACTATTCAATCTATAATCCATTGTTGTTCGCTCAGTCCAATAGCGGTGCGGGATTCACAAGTAATTCGGCTCAATATGCTGCAGTCGGTGAAAGTATTGAACGGCTTGCCGCAGGTAGCTATACGCCTATAATGTATTTGTCCGACTATGAGTCCCTTCCTGGGAGAGGTCCGCACCCTTCCCAATATGTATTGTTTTCGGAAACGCAGTACGCAGATTCAAATTTCCCGTATCAACGCTTCAATGAATCAACTCAAGTTCGGTGGGTTGAAGGTGAGAATCTGGCAACACAAGAACGAGTATTTCTGCCTGCGGCATTGGTGAATTTACCTTACAGAGTGACAGAAAATGAAGCAAGGATATCTCCGGCAATTTCGACTGGCCTGGCATTACATGGAAGTTATGAACAGGCAGTGCTCAGTGGTATTTTTGAGGTGGTCGAAAGAGATGCTTTTGCAGCAAGTTGGTTGCTTAAACTGCCTCCGAATAAGTTGCTTCAAATAGAAGATTATCTTTCAAACTATAACTCATTGAAAGATGAGCATCTGTGTTGCAGAGCATTTGATATTTCTCTTAACAACTTATTTAAGACAGTGGTTGTGACTATTCATGACCGGGAAAGTGGACATTTTATGATTGGAGCAGCAACACGATTCACATATGAAGAGGCTGTTTCCAAGGCATTTCTAGAAGCAGCGCAGGGAATATCTTATATCAATATGCTGAGTGTTAAGTACAGAGGTGATGATTTCATTGGTAACTATAACAGGATTGATACGTTTCAAAAACATGCAGCTTTTTACTCTATATATCCTGAAATGAGAGCCAAAGTAGGTTATTTTCTGAGTGGAAATTACAGCAGTTTCAGAGAAAAGCCGGGTTCATTCCAGGATGAGCCAGAGATATATCACAATATGGACAATCCTGAGAAGCTCAGGGTTGCAGTAGCTACTCTATTGAAAGCGGGGTTTAACCCCTGTGTAGTCAATATGACAAGCAAGGAATTCCAGAGCTTGGGTGTTCATGCGGTAAGAGTTATTATTCCTGGGATGCAGCCTCTACACGGTGCTCATGCTTTCCGATTTCTGGATAGCAAACGGCTCGACCGGATCAGAGAGGATTACAACTGGACTTCAACCGTTAATCCATACCCCCATCCTTTCCCGTAACAAAAATTAATCTTGGTTATTGGTATGATTCTGAAGCTTACATTAGGCACAGGGGAGGGTGCAAAACAGGGCTCAGTCATGCTTAATAATATAAAAAAATTATAAATAATTGGAGGAATAATCAATGAAATCATTCGAAATGAACCTGGAAGTACTGTCTGAAACTAACCGTAAACAAGTGGTGGACGAAGAAAATTGTTTCTTTGGCTGCACGACAACCTCAGTCGATGTCAATGATATTGAGCTGGAAGTAGTATCCGAGCAAGCGACGAAGCAGGTGGTGGACGAAGAAAATTGTTTCTTTGGCTGCACAACAACCTCGGTCGATGTCAATGATATTGAGCTGGAAGTAGTATCCGAGCAAGCGACGAAGCAGGTGGTGGACGAAGAAAATTGTTTCTTTGGCTGCACGACAACCTCGGTCGATGTGAATGATATCGAGCTGGAAGTAGTATCTGAGCAAGCGACGAAGCAGGTGGTGGACGAAGAAAATTGTTTCTTTGGCTGCACAACAACCTCGGTCGATGTGAATGATATCGAGCTGGAAGTAGTATCCGAGCAAGCGACGAAACAGGTAGTGGACGAAGAAAATTGTTTCTTTGGCTGCACGACAACCTCAGTCGATGTGAATGATATCGAGCTGGAAGTAGTATCTGAGCAAGCAACGAAGCAGGTAGTGGACGAAGAAAATTGTTTCTTTGGCTGCACGACAACCTCAGTCGATGTGAATGATATCGAACTCGAAGGAGACGAAATTAGATAAAGAAACTCAAATTCCCCAAGATGTACAGAACGATATGTCTTGGGGGAAAATTTGGGGAGAGGAGCGGTTAATGATGACAGCTAAGTATGCCTATTTATTGCCTTATCTTTTGAAGATAAATGATGAAGAAGACAACATTGAAATTATAACTCAGAAACGTTCATTCTCTATGAGAAATAACCAATTATTCGAAATAGTTCAAAGTGTTCTACTATTTTTAGAAACACATACGGAGATTTCTCAGATTGAGGCACATTTTGGAGAACTAATAACCCGAAACAAATTAACAGAAATCCTCACATTTTTATCTGAGCGCAAGCTTCTGTTCTTATCTGAGCAGATTATAGAATCACCAGATCAGAGCCTTATGGTGTTATTGGCACAGTATACGGACAATATCGAAAAGTACTGGAGTATGCTCAAAAATTATACATTCTGTGTATATCAAGACGGAGAAAATACAGCGACAATGGTCAGTACTTTACAGAGGTTGGGGCTAAATTGCCGTCAGGTGGAAATGGATGACATATCAGAATTAACACCGCAGGATTTCCTCATTGCAGCCATTGACTCTAGTCAATTAACGGTTTTAGACAAGATTCATTTTCAGATCAGTCAACGAAGAGGCGTTCTATGGTCGTTTGTTTTGTTTTATGGCGATAGTTTCATGATTAGCCCTGTTCTAAAMCAGAAGGGTTATATCGGGTATTCTTGTCTCAAGGAACAAATTCAATTGCCTCAAGGACAATATGGACTGTGCCGGAACATGCTTCTTGTATATATAGGTATAAATGATTTGGTGTTGGAGGTTATAACTTCTCTTACTAAAATCAATATCAAAACGAGTTATGGTAAAGCCATCATTTTTAATTCGGTTGAACGAACCTTACAGGTTGAGAAGGTTTATTATCTGCCACCAGACAGACCCAATCATGAGGCAGTTTACTTGAAAAGGTGGGATGATGAGCGATGAATAAGAGTGAGAAGCATTATGTCAATGTCGTGGATAAAGGAAATCTGATGACATATATTCAGGCTCATGGCAGGAAAATCCCCATCCTTGTCAATGATGAAAATGGGATGCATAAGTTGGCCAGCGACCATGTAGAAATACTGATGAGATATTTTCCTGTCGCACCAGCAGAGAAAGTCGAGAGGATAGCTAACTATATATACAATGTACTAGAGGACGTTGAAACGGATACAGACGTGACGAAGACAAGTAGACAAATTATAGATTCGACTGAACGACTGAACTTAATTCATTATGGGAACATACAGGAGATGCCTGTGTATATCCTGGATCAGGGTAGTAATGAAGCAAACGATCAGGCTTATCAACGTAATGCCGATATTATTTCTCGAATGGATGAGAATGTATGCGAAAATTATCGGATGCTGGTAGATGAATATGAACACCGAGAGATGGGAAGGGCAGAGGTAGATCTTATTCAGGCTGCTGACTGGTATACACTTGCTAATCCAGAAATTTTACTTTTGCTGGATCATAATGTTGTTGAGAAAGAATTGTATACGGAAACGAGGCTAACTCGAATCTACCATGAGAATTCGAAACTACATTCTTTTTTTCAACAAGGTGACTTTATGAAACCACTCGATGAAATTGATGAAGAGGTAAAGAGTTTCACTACAAAAGGAAGAAAAACGTTCTTTCGCAAGGAGCATATTCAGCTTCCGCCTCCGATTAAACAAAGCAATCGTACCATCGAAGAGGTGATTACTTTACGCAGATCGTTGCGCAATTATACGGAAAAACCTGTGGATATTCAGACTCTGGGCAACATTCTTCATTATTCCTATGGCATCACTGGAAGGTTGAAGAATACTGGATTGGCATTGCGAGCTGTTCCTTCTGGTGGAGGGTTGTATCCTGTCGATATTTACATTGCTGTGAATCATGTTGAAGGACTAGAAGCAGGTATGTACTACTATGATCCTTTCGATCACGAACTGATATTAGTGAACAAGAATGAGTTGAACAGTATCTCCAAGGAAGTCAGCGGTTATCGTGCCATGCTGGATACTGCCGCCTTTACTGTGCTATTAGCAGCGAATTTTTGGAGGAACCAATGGAAGTATCATGAACGGGGTTACAGGGTTATTCTCCTGGACTGTGGACACGTTGCCCAGAATATTCATTTGCTATGTACAGCTTATGGTTTAGGTTCCTGTTGTTTGATGGGATTTGTGGATAATGAAATTAATAAAATACTGGAGTTGGATGGAATATCCGAACATTCCATGTATTTGATTACCGTAGGACATACAACGAAAGGCTGAGAGCAGATGAGCTATGTATTGGAAACAACAGGGCTAACCAAAAGCTATGGCCAAGAGGTTGTGGTAGATCATATCAATCTTCAGATCAAAGCAGGTGAGATTTATGGATTGTTGGGAGCCAATGGTGCTGGAAAAACAACATTAATGAAGATGATCAGTACACTTGTACATCCTTCGGAAGGCGAAATTCTGCTTTTTGGAGAGAAGCTTACAGAGGATAGTAGTCTACTAATGCGGGTGGGTTCCATGATAGAAACGCCTGTGTTTTATGAAAATCTAAGTGCCGAGGAGAATTTAGTAATTCATTGTAAATACAAAAATGCTGATCTTAATCTCCTGAAAGATTACCTTGAAATACTGGGCATCTATGAAGCCAGGCATAAAAAGGTCAAGCAATTTTCACTCGGAATGAAGCAACGGTTGGGTATCGCTAGAGCACTTATTGGTGATCCGCTGCTTTTGGTTCTGGACGAACCGATTAATGGGCTCGATCCAGAAGGAATCAAAGAGATCCGAGAGCTGCTGAAATTCAAAGGGAAACAGAATACAGCTATCTTAATCTCAAGTCATATTCTAAGTGAAATCGAACAATGTGCTGAAAGAATCGGATTCATGCAACAAGGTAAGCTGAAGCGAGAAGTCCGAACGGACGAGATCCATCAGCTTGCGACAACAAATTACGAAATCACTCTTCCTCCAGAAAGACAAGGCTTGGCTAAACTACAGGAAATTTTCAAAAATTCGACGGTCACTGAAGGTGGAGTCAGAATCTCCTCATTGCATTATAATGCGATGGAAGTTGCTGAAGTAATGATTGAGAACAGGATTGAATTTCTCGAAATTAAGTATGCTGAAGATAAACTTGAAAGCTATTACATGAGTGAATCAGCAGGAGAAAGGCTGGATGTGAAATGAATCTAATCAGCATCGAGTTAAGTAAATTCAAGGTTAGTAAAATATTTGGAACACTCCTGTTGTTCAACATGTTGCTGTTTCTGTTCCTGTTCTTGCTTGGAATCAGTACAGGCGGTGTGAAAATGTTCCCAACCATGGATACTGCGATCAACCAGATCAACAATGCGATTGTTTGGCCGGCTTGCATCATGTTTAACGCAGCGTGGTCTGCCAAAATTCTGATTCAGGAGCTTAGAACCAATACAATCTCTAATATCTGGTCATGTGGTATTGATCGTAACCGTCTAATGATGACTAAGATTCTGCTGATTTTAGTCATAGGTATATCCGTCGTTGCGGTTTCAACCTTACTGCTGAATTTTTTGCTCATTGTATTTAGGTCATATATGGATTATTCCGCTGAAGGAACAGCTCTAGAGAAACAATTCACGATGCCATTTGTTATAAATATAACGTGGAATGCGTTTTGTATCGGGATTACGGGGATGCTAGCCATGTTTTTTGGTTCAAGACATTTCTCAGCCATAACTACAATAATTGCTGCACTCGGAATTGCTGCTATTTGGGCAAGTCAAATAAGTTTCCTGAATTTAGACGTATCCGATATCCGACTTCTTCTCATGTTCGGAAGCATTCTCAGCTTGTTATTCCTAGAGCGCAAACTCAAGCGTCTGGATTTTTGAATGGAGTTATCTGTAGCCTTTACCTCCTGCACATGGGTTTGTAAGATCAAGCCCGTGTGCAGGAGGTAAAGGCTCTTAATTATTTTCCTCAGCTTRCGAAAAAATGAATGGATATACTGTGCCACTGGGACCCAGTTGCGATTTAAATAAAGGAATACATCCACATATACTCCCTACTCAATTGTATACGTTGTCACAAAGGAAGGCCGAGGGAACATGGTTGGTTTCTGTGCAGTCAGGCCTTCACTTGTGCTGCGATTGCGGTGAGCGTGGTTGTAGGCTTGCGACTGCTGCCAGCCCTTAAAATTTTCCTCCGTCTGCCAGAGTGTCAGTACGACATACGTATCCCCCTTAAGCGGACGAAGTACACGAATACCGACAAATCCGGGTTCATCTTCTACTTTGCGAGCACGATTTTTAAAACGTTCCTCAAAATCATTACGTCCATCTTCAGTAACAGGGATGTTGTTCAGTACAGCGAATCCACCGCCAGTCCACGATCCGGCATCGTCAAAAGCCTCGTAAACAGCCACTTGTTCATCCGACTCAATATGCAGCAGACGATCATTGGTTTCAATAGCGAGAAGCACCTGATCTTCAGCACCTCTCAATCTTAGATGCGGATAAGCCGCAAGAGCATCCGATAAGGGAGATGGAACCAAATAAATATACATAAGAACTTCGGCCTCCTTTTTATAATAGGTTGTCAGCACAAGGAGTAGGTTCTCAAATACTTGCACTTGTCTCGCCGACAGGACTGTCAATATTGACCTACTGTATCGTGCGTCATCAATCATCCTTCAGCATTCATCAACAAATAATTCATTACATTTCGGCCGCTGTATTTAATTATCAACGGATATTTCTAACATAGCACACGGCAAAGGGCGAGTCCAACAGGCTCACATTTTGCAGAATACGTTTAATGACGAGCGGAGTAGTAGAGGTTTGCTGCCAGAGAAGATAAACAATGAATGACAAACAGAGCAGTAACGATGAAAAAAGAGAGTGAAATCCCATCCAGCGTAACTACGATAATCCATGCCATAGCAAGACTGACAGTTGTTGCATTCCATGAGAAGGCTTTTGCTTTGGTCAGGCAGTAAAGATAACGCTCATCCAGACCATGTTGTCTCCGGCTTATTCCTCTTGTGAAGAGCAGTAGTCCAACGACGATTCCTCCAACTCCTGTCAAACGATTCACCAGTTCAGGACTCAATATTCTCATCTCCTTCAAAAATAAATAAATCTTCAATTCGACAGTCAAACACTTGGGCGAGCTTGTTAGCAAGTACGAGTGAAGGGTTATACTTTCCAGACTCCAACGATATGATGGTTTGTCTGGAAACCTTGAGTCGTTGAGACAGTTCTTCTTGAGTGATTTTCATATGTATACGTTTGTCTCGGATTAGATTTTGCAAATTATCCTCCTCAAAGTAAAGTTAACTTTACTAAAGCGAATAGATAAAGTCAATTTGACTTAATAAAAGTGGCATTTTTTTGAGAGTCGATTGTGACTCAAGGGATGTTTCATGATAAAGTAGAACCACTACAAACAGAACGGGTGATCGTATGAAAACAACAATTCGGATATCAGTCAGGCCATTGGTCGAGTACGTGTATCGCAGTGGAAGCATACGTCCGGGATTTCGAACCAATGCATCAATGCAAGAGGGAACACGGATTCATCAGCGGGTGCAGAAGGCGTATACCGAAGAGGATTTAAAAGAAATCGTGCTGGAAGCCGAACTTCAGCATGGGGATCTGACATACGTCATTGAAGGGCGATGTGACGGCCTGATCCGCCTGGAGGGGCAACTGACGGTAGATGAGATCAAATCCACGGCAGGCAACCTGGACGAGCTGGACGGCGGACTCGACGTACACTGGGCTCAGGCGAAGATGTATGCCTATATGTATGCTACACAGCATGATGAGCCGCGGATGCAGGTGCAGCTGACGTATGTGCATTCGGTGACAGGGGAGGAACGGCGGTTTCGCCGCATGGCGGAGCGGCAGGAGCTCGAGCAGTTTGCAGCAGAGGTTATCGCCGGATATGCACCGTACGCCGAGATGATTGCTGCTTATGAAGCGGAGCGGGACGCTAGTGTGCGCGAGCTGCCGTTTCCTTTTCGCAAATACCGGGAAGGACAGCGCAAGCTGGCAGGGGCAGTGTACAAAACCATTCGTGAAGGCCAGGGACTTATGGCCAAGGCACCTACAGGCATCGGAAAAACGATGTCCGTGCTCTTCCCAACGGTGAAGGCCATCGGTGAAGGCGAGGCCAGCCGTTTGTTCTACCTGACGGCGAGAACGACAACGAGAGTGGCGGCAGAGGAAGCTTTTGCCCGGATGCAGGCGGAAGGGTTGAACATGCATGTCATCAGCCTGACGGCGAAGGACAAAATTTGCTTCAAGGACGAGGAAGCTTGCGATACGGGGCAATGCGGCATGTGTGAAGGGTATTATGACCGGATCAACGGCGCTGTGCTGGACTTGCTGGAGAATGAAACGTTAATGACACGCCCCGTCATTGAGCGGTATGCCCGTAAACACCGGGTGTGTCCGTTTGAGTTTTCACTGGATGCGGCGTATGCAGCCGATGCGGTGATTTGTGACTATAACTATATTTTTGATCCGCGTATATCGCTTAAGCGCATGCTGGAAGAACAGAAGCGTAAAACAGTGCTGCTGGTGGACGAGGCACATAATCTGGTGGATCGTGGGCGCATGATGTTCTCCGCGGAGCTGGAAAAAGCCGTATTTCTCGATGTCAAAAGAGAGTTCCAGACGCTGGGCAGCAACGTGCCCGCCGCCAAAGCAATTGTGGACTACACCGGAGCCATCGACAAGTATCTGATTACCCTGCGTAAGAACGGCGGAGAAGAGGGCAAGATCATTCAGCAGGAGGCACCGGAGGAGCTAATCGAACGGCTGGAGCCGTTTATTCTGGTGGCGGAGCAATGCTTGGTCGAAGGTGGGTCGGGCAATGCCGAGATGGATCAACTGCTGCTGGATGCTTATTTTACGGCGCAAAATTTTGTGCGGATCGCCAAGCTGTATGATGAGCGTTTCATAACCTATGCGGAGTGTGTGCGAAGCGAGGTAAGGGTGAAGCTATTCTGTCTCGATCCGTCACAGCAACTGCGACAGACAGCCAAAGGTTTCCGATCGACCATTCATTTTTCGGCTACCCTGTCCCCCCTTCGTTATTATCGGGATATGCTGGGGGCAGAGGAGGAGGATTATACGCTGCAGATTCCTTCACCTTTTAGCTCTGAGCAACTGGATGTGCGGCTAATGCCTCTGTCTGTGCGTTACAAAGACCGGGAGCGTTCCAAACGTCCAATTGCCGAGATGTTACAGCAGCTCGTATCCGAGTGGCCGCGCACTAATCTGCTGGTCTTTTTCCCTTCCTATCCGTACATGCGTGAGATTTATCAGGCATATACACAGCTTCCGGGGGCGAGTGATACGGATACAGTAATGCAGGAGCAAGGTATGAACGAGCAGGAGCGGGAGCAATTTCTGGCGGCATTCCAACCGAATCCCGAGCGTACACGTCTCGTTTTTGCGGTGATGGGTGGCGTATTCTCTGAGGGGGTCGATCTGCCAGGAGATCGTCTGAATGGTGTTGTCGTTGTAGGTGCTGGGTTGCCGCAGATTGGTCTCGAGAACAACGTGCTCAAGGATTATTTTGATAAATCAGGACGTAACGGTTTTAACTATGCTTATGTATTTCCGGGTATGAACAAGGTGCTGCAAGCTGGGGGCAGGCTCATTCGAACCGAAGAAGACAAAGGTGTGCTGGTGCTGGTCGATGATCGTTTCACGCAAGAACCGTATCGTTCCTTATTACCTGAAGAATGGATGGATTATAAACGGATTTAACGGGTTTTCCAGATCTATAGCTCTATTTTTCAATGTTTTACGAAATTTTTTCTTGAATTTCTTAACATTCTTTCATTTTCATGATTGAAACATAGGGTAAACGGGTTATAACTTGGTTAGCACGAACGAACAACGGCGATACCCTATCCGTTCCGCGGTCCGCTTCGAATGCAAATCAAGGAGGTCGGTTTGTGATGAAGAGAAATCATACGATGATGCAGTTTTTTGAATGGCATTTGGCTGCAGACGGCGATCATTGGAAACGACTTGCTGACATGGCCCCGGGACTGAAAGCAAAAGGCATAGACTCGGTATGGGTGCCTCCTGTAACCAAAGCTGTGTCTGCAGAAGATACAGGTTATGGCGTGTATGATCTGTACGATCTGGGCGAATTTGATCAGAAGGGTACGGTACGCACCAAGTATGGCACCAAGCAGGAGCTGGTGGAGGCCATTGCTGAGTGTCAGAAGAGTGGCATCGCTGTCTATGTCGATCTCGTGATGAATCATAAGGCCGGAGCGGACGAGAAGGAAGTATTCAAGGTAATTGAGGTGGATCCCAATGACCGGACCAAGGAAATTTCCGAACCGTTTGAGATTGAAGGCTGGACGAAATTCACATTTCCTGGACGCGGTGATCAATACTCCTCTTTTAAATGGACATCTGAACACTTCAACGGCACCGATTTTGATGCAAAAGAAGAACGTACGGGTGTGTTCCGCATTGCTGGCGAGAACAAAACCTGGAATGAAAACGTCGATGATGAGTTTGGCAACTATGATTATCTGATGTTTGCCAATATAGATTATAACCACCCGGATGTACGGCATGAGATGATCGAATGGGGAAAATGGCTGATCGATACGCTGCAATGCGGTGGTTTCCGACTGGATGCGATCAAACATATCAACCATGAGTTCATTAAAGAATTTGCTGCGGAGATGATCCGCAAACGTGGTCAGGATTTCTACATTGTGGGCGAGTTCTGGAACTCGAACCTGGATGCCTGTCGTACGTTTTTGGACACGGTGGACTACCAGATTGACCTGTTTGATGTATCCCTGCACTATAAGTTTCACGAAGCTTCTCTGGCGGGGCGCAATTTCGATCTTTCCAAAATTTTTGACGATACCCTCGTTCAGACGCATCCAACCCATGCCGTAACTTTTGTGGATAATCATGATTCACAGCCTCATGAGGCTCTGGAATCCTGGGTTGGCGATTGGTTCAAGCCGAGCGCGTATGCATTGACATTGCTACGTCGTGACGGATATCCCGTCGTTTTTTACGGCGATTATTACGGGATTGGCGGACCTGAACCGGTGGATGGAAAAAAAGAGATTTTGGACATTCTGTTGTCAGCTCGTTGCAATAAAGCCTATGGAGAGCAAGTAGACTATTTCGATCATCCCAATACTATCGGTTGGGTACGCCTCGGTGTAGAAGAGATCGAAGGCTCCGGCTGCACAGTGGTCATCTCGAATGGGGATGACGGTGAGAAGAGAATGTTTGTCGGAGAGCATCGTGCAGGGGAAGTCTGGAAAGATCTGACCGGCAGATGTGAAGATCCAATCACCATTGAGGAGGATGGCTGGGCTACGTTCCATGTCTGCGGCGGAGGCGTGTCCGTTTGGGCACTGCCAGAGCAAAATGAGGATTGCGGCGCAGACACTGTAGCTGTAGCTGCAAATGGGGCTGAAGACGGAGAGTGATGAGCTTTCGCTCATCAGGAAATGCACGTTAGACTTTGATGTAGTTATAGCATGTGTCGTAAATGAACGATAACATTCGTTTGCTCGCAGAAAACTAAGCTGAATTCTCATATACACACTGCAATGGCGCAAACGAGATGTTGAGAATTCCCAAAGTCATTGTTTGTGAATATTTGCAGGAGAATGCCTCTGCATAAGTGATGCGTAACAAGTAAAAAAAGGTCGATATGCTAAAGAACCGCAAGCAATAAATAAACCACCTGAAACTGAACGGTATCTTCACTCATCATATAGTGTCCAACGAGTGAAGGTCGTTCAAACAGACGCGCTGCTGCGTGCTGATGGTTCAGGTGGTTTTCTCATTTTAGAAACTCCAGATTAATAGTTTGGAAGCTCTGGAATTCTAACGATCTCAGGAAACCTTATTTGCCCCCAAACAGGGTCTCAGGAAATCTAACGATCCCAGAGGAGCTTATTTTGCTGAAATTCGGTCAAAATGCTATCATTTACAGCGAATTCATCCAAATAACGCTTCTGGTGATCGTTAGAATGTAAAACCCTTCAATATACGCGAAATAAGGTTTCTGGTGATCGTTAGCGTAGATGAAAACTTAAAACGGAGTGTACACTGCTCGAATTTCCCCGCATTTATATAGTCAGGCCCCTACTCAAGCTACTTTCTAAATACTTATCTACTCTCGATCTGCTCTACGTACATCTCACCGATGCTTAACTACAGTCAGTCAACCAACCAACCAACGAACGAACGAACAAATGAACCAACGAACCAACGAACCAACGAACAAACAAACCTAAAAATTATTCACTACTTACGTTTCCACACATGACAGAGATTTTGTGAGATTAATATTAGAATACATGATACAATAATCCAAATATAGGAATATTTTTATTGGAAATCTAGACTAGTTAGGTAGTCTCACTCGAGTTTACAAGAGAATGTCAGTGATGGCGGACGCTTTAATTAACGTATTAAGTATATACCGGGCATGGTGTTCATGTGGATGAACGATAAGTTTTGACAAGGGAATATATGAAAGAGGGAAGGGGGTTAGCTCTGGCATGCATCGTAGAACTAAAACCAATACAAAAACAAGGACAAGAACTACAATAACAACAACAACAACAACAACAACTGCAATAACAAGAACCAGAACCATAAAGAGAACTACAAAAGAAAGAGCAAGAACGTATCCCTTTTGGCTTGTCCTCTATCTGCTTGTGATAGCAATAAGTTTAACGGCGTGTAATTTTGGTGTGGAAGAAGGGCCAAATGGAGAAGTTAAGCGCGCGGACCACAATACGTTCAACACGGAACGCAGGGATATAACCAAGCGGGTAACAAAGGATCAAGAGAGTTTCAAGGAAGCCCTGCCAGGGGAGTATCATTTGGATGCGACGGTGGATGTAAACCCTGACCGAGAATCCGGAGTGGATGGGATTACCTATGAGGTTATGCTTGATGAAGTTCGCATGCCGATGATGAATGTCATTCAAACCTTCACTCTTCATCCCGATATGTTACAAGTTATTGATGCAGCGGAACTCTTCCATTCGAATGTTGGCAATACATATGAAACTACGCTGCGGCCGGATAAGGAGCCGCTGGGATTAGGCTTATCCAGAAGTTATGTTCTGAGACCCAAATCCGAAATTAGCACAGAATATCTTCAGAACTATACTGATGTGTATGTCAAAATCTCATATGGACCAGAAGATCAGCGGAAAGAGGATTATATTCGCCTTCAAGCCAAGCCATCTTCAAGAATGATTGAATATATGAAGTTATGGGAGAGATGAGCAGAACAGGGGAAGAGAGGGCCAGGGATCGTCCTGATCCTCTAACCTAATCTCTCATTCCCATGCCGATGACCTGTTCATATTTTGTAGGTCATAGCCCGTTTACTAATATGCCCCCAACTGAAAAGACTCCAGCGTACCAACCATACGCAGATCATCCGCGTACGTACGATTGAATTCTGCACGTTTGTCCGCATCAGCATACTCATCATGGTAATGCATCAATACCGTTTTTCGTCTTACCTCGGCGGGGAGTTGCTCCAGATCCTTCAGTGACGTATGGGATTTGATCACCAAATCATGCATATGGCATTCATGGAAAATCAACTGCACATCGGGTGCAACCTGTTCCACTCGCTCATGATCAAGCGTGCTGTCGGCACTATAGTAGAAATAAGGTTTCGCTATCAGTCCGTTACTGACCATGCCGGGAACATGCTGTGTGCGAAACGTCTCGAACGTGACCCCGCCGAGCTCGAAACTTCCGCCATCCGGCAGTGGAACCACTTCATAATAATCACTCATCGTTCGTTCGCCGTCCGTCGTATACCGCATACCTGGTGAAAGAATGCTCCACAGAGGATCAACCAACTCTTCATGAATAAAAAGACGGGGTTTGCGATCCCCGACAATTTGCGAATAATAGCCTAGCATCTGAACTCCGTTAATGTGATCTTCATGCAGATGAGTAATAAACACATTATGAATGCCCGTCATCGCGAATCCGTATTCCTTGAGCGCTTTGGCATTAGACTCCGGGAAATCAATCACCAGATGGGTATCGCCAAATTCGGCCAGCATACTATTATGATGTTGTTCTACACTGAACATGTCTCCTGTACCTAGAAAAGTGATTTTCATCGCATTGCCTCTCCTTTTATGGCTGATGTAAGGACCGGTATATAGTCCATCTTTGATTGTGATCTCTATATCGATCTCCATATCCGTATTGTTTATAATAAGAGTTTGGATCTCTCATCAATCTTTAAATCAGTATCACTCGCGTTAAATCCAGTATACCGTGTTTCCGAAAGTATGCCTAAAGCAACCTTTTTTGATAACGCTATCATTTTATATTGAACTTTAGGCGAAAACGGTGTAGCGTAAAGATGGAAAGTGAACCTAAATGAACGTAAACTCACCTAAAGGGAGCGTGCAAGGCGAATGAAATCTTTTCTGGATGAACAATTTTTACTTCACAATGAAACGGCGGTCAAGCTATACGAACAGTATGCAAAAGACATGCCGATTATGGATTATCACTGTCACCTCAGTCCTCAGGAAATTTACGAAAACAAAACATTTGGCAATCTGACAGAGGCCTGGTTGTATGGCGATCATTACAAATGGCGTCTGATGCGGGCTAACGGTGTTGAAGAGAAGTATGTGACGGGCGGCGAAGGGGTGACGGATTATGACCGTTTCCTTGCGTATGCCAAAACAGTGCCGATGATGATCGGCAACCCGCTGTATGCATGGTCTCACTTGGAATTACAACGTTATTTCGATGTACATGAAGTGCTTAATGAGAAAAGTGCCCCAGCGATCTGGGAAAAAGTAAATGCCCAACTGACCGGCGAAGGCTTCGGTGCGCGTGATCTGATTACCAAATCCAATGTCACCGTGGTGTGCACGACCGATGACCCTACCGATTCTCTGGAATATCACTTGAAAATTCAGGAGATTGAAGGTTTTGACACAGCGGTACTACCGTCTTTCCGCCCGGATAAAGGGCTGGAATTAAACCGGGATACATTTATCGAATGGGTAGGCAAGCTTTCTCAGGTGGTGGGCACGGACATCACAGATTATGACTCATTCCTGTCTGCGCTGGAATCCCGTGTGGAATTTTTCCATTCCGTAGGTGGTCGTGTCTCTGACCACGCACTGGATTACGTGCCTTACGCTGAAGCAACTCGCGAGGAAGCGGCGGCCTCTTTTGCCAAAGCACTTGCGGGAGAGAAGGTTTCCCGCACCGAAGAGGACGGATACAAGACGGTTACACTGACATTCCTTGGCAAGCTGTATGCAGAGCGCGGCTGGGTCATGCAGTTCCACATCAATGCAGCTCGTAATAACAATACGAAAATGTTCAAAAAGCTCGGGCCTGACACAGGGTACGATGCTGTCAATGATACACCATTATCGTCAGCTGTTATCGGATTGCTGGATACGCTGGAGCAGCAAGATGCCTTACCAAAGACAATTCTCTACTCTCTTAATCCAAGGGATAATGAAGTGCTGGCAGCCATTATTGGTAGCTTCCAAGGTGGAGGCGTACCAGGTAAAATTCAGCTTGGCGCGGCATGGTGGTTCAATGATACCAAGGATGGTATGCTTGCACAGATGAAGGCACTTGCGAATGTCGGGTTGCTCAGCCGTTTTGTCGGCATGTTGACCGATTCCCGAAGCTTCCTCTCATATACGAGACATGAATATTTCCGCCGCCTGCTCTGTAACCTGATTGGTGAATGGGCAGAACAAGGTGAGGCACCAAATGATATGGAACTGCTCGGTCAGATCGTGCAGGGTATCGCTTATAATAATGCTAAGGACTATTTCCCTTTTGCTGCTGTGCCGGAGAGTGTTTCTGTTTCAAAATAAATATCGATTCAACAGTCTACCTGAAAAAAACTAATTCAGAAAAATCTATTGAGAAATTTTATGTCAAAAGCTCTCCAATCCCTTCGTTTGGTCTTAAGCCAACCTGGGGATTGGGGGCTTTTTTGTCATGGTGATGGATAAGAGTCAACATGCTGTCATTTTGGAACACTATTGATTAGATGTGTAATCGCATAGCATCAAAGGCCTGTAGACATTGGATCTTTTTGACATGAATGAAATGATTGACATATACATAAGCTGACAATATACTTAGGTAACCTAATTAATTGAGTGGCTATTAAATTGGTCATCTATTAAATCGATAGGCTATTAAATACAAGTCCTATCTAATAGAAAGATGATGATTATTATAAGGAACATGATGTTCCGAAGAAGGAGGACGATGTGTTGACTGGCATGGATCCGGTAGCCCAGAAGCTTTTATACACCATTATGCAGTTTAATAAAGCCAAATGGAGACAACATAAACCACATGGGCGCAATCACAATGAAATTATGGTACTTGCTTGTTTGCTTCATGGGGCACATCCAGGTGAACGTATGGATTGGCGGGATAATCCGCCCGATTTTGAGAGCCATTTCAACCAGGAACATCCGGGACTGAAAGTATCCGAAATTAGCGCATTAATGCGTGTAAAATCACCAACCATTACACCGGTTATTCGAAGCCTGGAGGATGAAGGTCTGGTTGAGCGGACGATGGACCCCGAGGATCGGCGGGCGGTGCGGATTACAATTACGGACGCGGGCCGTGCGATCATTCGTGCAGCTCATGAAGCACGTATGCAAACATTTAACAGGCTGGTTGAACACCTAGGCGAGGAGGACAGCCTGCAACTGGCTGGATTGCTCAGCAAGGTGGACGCCTTTTTTGATACACAGGTTTCGGGGCAGAATGAATCAACAGAACATCGAGATGAAGCAACTGAAGAAGATAATGAAGGGCCCGAATCGAGAGCATCCCAATCCAGATTATCCAAACAAGGAGATGATACGCCATGATGAAGTTATTTCGCATGTTAAAGCCCTATCGTATTCCGATTATTTTTATTTTGGCGCTCATCTTTCTGCAAACGATGGCTGAACTGTACTTGCCTACGTTAATGGCAGATATCGTGAATCTCGGTATCGTCAAAGGTGATGTACCTTATATTTGGAAAATCGGCGGTTTCATGTTGCTCATTGCCATTGGCGGAACCACATGTTCCATTATCGCGAGTTATCTGTCTTCGCGCACAGCGGGCGGATTTGCCAAACAGCTACGTAGCCGAGTGTTCCGGCATGTTGAGAATTTTTCACTGCAGGAATTCGACAAGCTGGGCACAGCTTCGCTGATTACGCGTACAACAAATGATATTACCCAGGTACAGAACGTATTAACGATGATGTTGCGCATGATGATTATGGCTCCGATGATGTGTATCGGGGGGATTTTCATGGCCATTTCTCAGGATGCGAAGCTGTCCACCATCTTCCTGGTTGTCCTGCCTGTACTTGCAGGGGCAATCGCCTTAATTGGCTCCAAAGGATTTCCTCTCTTTAAACAAATCCAGAAAAAGCTGGATCGACTTAACCTTGTGCTGCGTGAACAACTGACAGGAATTCGAGTCGTTCGTTCCTTTAACCGGGGCGAGCATGAGCGTGTTCGTTTCAACGGAGCAAATACGGAATTAAGGGATGCATCGATCAAAGTCAACGTCCTCATGGCGACGGTTATGCCTGTGATGATGTTGGTTATGAACTTTTCGATGATTGCGATTCTGTACTTTGGTGGTCTGCGTATTGATGGCGGTCATATGAACATTGGTTCCCTGATTGCCTTTGTACAATATGCGATGCAGATTATGTTCTCACTGATTATGGTGTCCATGATTTTTGTGATGATTCCAAGAGCATCAGCTTCGGCAGAGCGGATTAATGAAGTGCTGGATATGCAGCCAGATCTCTATGACCCTGCACAGCCTGGCAAGATGAAATCGATGCAGGGAACGATTGAGTTTGATCATGTCACTTTCCGTTATCCGGGTGCAGAAAATGCTGCGTTGTCCGATATCTCGTTCACGGCTCGTTCCGGTGAAACGACAGCGATTATCGGCGGTACGGGTTCGGGTAAAACCACATTGCTCAGCCTCATTCCGCGTTTCTATGATGTGACCGAAGGTTCTGTGCGTGTGAATGGAACGGATGTACGGGAGATTAGACAAGAAGAACTGCGCTCCAAAATTGGATTTGTCCCGCAAAAGGCCGTCCTTTTCACCGGTACGGTTGCAGATAACATTCGGCAAGGTAAGGATGACGCGAGTATGGATGAAATTGTTCATGCGGCACGTACGGCCCAAGCCGAAAACTTCATCTCCGAGATGAAGGAAGGGTATGACAGTCTGATTGCACAAGGCGGGAATAATGTGTCAGGTGGACAAAAACAACGTTTGTCCATTGCACGCGCACTTGTTCGCCGTCCTGAAATTTATATTTTTGATGACAGTTTCTCGGCCCTCGATTTCAAAACAGATGCCAAACTTCGTGCTGCACTCAAATCGGAAACGACGGAAGCAGCTGTGTTAATCGTAGCTCAGCGGGTAAGCACGGTTATGGATGCAGATCGTATCCTCGTCATGGATGAAGGCCAAATTGTCGGATCGGGCACACATAAAGAGCTGCTGGAGAACAATGAAGTATACCGTGAGATTGTATCCTCCCAGCTGACTGAGGAGGAGATCGCATGAGTGAACGTACAGCACCACGCAAAGCACCGAGCAACCCAGGCGGACCGGGTCATCCTGGCGGTGGAATGGGCATGCGGCCTCCGGTTGAGAAAGCCAAAGATTTCAAGGGAACACTGCGTCGTCTGATTCAATATCTCCAGCCACACAGTCGTCGTCTGATCGGTGTACTGATTGCTGCGATTTTAAGTACAGTGTTCGGTATTATTAGTCCGAAGATCATGGCTGAGGGTACAGATATTCTTGCCCAGGGAGCTATTGCGATTATGCAGGGTGTGCAGGGAGCCGGGATTGATTTTCCAGCCTTGATGAAAGTGTTATACCTGTTGTTTGGATTGTATCTGTTCAGTGCTGCTTTCGCGTATGTACAGCAATACCTGATGGCTGGCGTGGCCCAACGTGTAGTCTATGATATGCGCGAGCAGATCAGTGCCAAGGTTGGACGTTTACCGCTGAAATATTTCGATTCGCGTACACATGGTGAGACGCTTAGCCGTGCAACCAATGACGTGGACAATATCAGTAATACGCTGCAACAAAGTTTGGCTCAATTTATTACGTCCGTGGTGACGATTGTGGGTGTCATCATTATGATGCTGACGATCAGTCCATGGATGACGTTGATTACGATTTTGACTTTACCGCTTAGTGTCATTGTGGTTATGCTGGTGGCTTCCCGATCGCAAAAGCATTTTGCGGGACAGCAGAAATCACTTGGTGAACTGAACGGTCACGTAGAAGAAATGTATACCGGACACAAGGTGGTCAAAGCCTTTGGACGTGAGGAGCAATCCGTACAGCAATTCGAGAAAGTAAATGAAGAGCTGTATGCATCGGGCTGGAAAGCCCAGTTTATTTCGGGGATTATTATGCCTCTGATGAACTTTGTCGGGAATCTGGGATATGTGCTGATCTGTGTGGTTGGCGGGATTTTTGTTACACGGGGTTCCATCTCCATCGGGGACATCTTGGCCTTTACACAATATTCGCGTCAATTCACACAGCCGATTAACCAGATTGCCAACATCTCTAACATTATTCAATCCACAATTGCATCGGCAGAACGGGTATTCGAGCTGTTGGATGAGGAAGAGGAAGTTCCTGAGTCCAAACAACCTGCAACGTTGCGTTACCCGTCAGGGGCTGTAGCTTTTGAGGCGGTCGATTTTGGCTATAAAGAAAATGAACTGCTCATTCGTAATATGAATATTAATGTTAAACCAGGCCAGACCGTGGCAATCGTTGGACCGACAGGTGCCGGAAAAACAACGTTGATCAACCTGCTGATGCGTTTCTACGAGCTTAAGAGTGGCCGGATTACCATCGATGGCATTAACATTAAAGACATGTCCCGCGGTAATCTGCGCAGCCTGTTCGGTATGGTGCTTCAGGATACGTGGCTGTTCAACGGTACGATTCGGGATAACATTGCCTATGGACGGGAAGGTGCGTCGGAAGAGGACGTAGTCAAAGCCGCTGTTGCTGCCCATGCTGACCATTTCATACGCACATTGCCGGACGGTTACGATACGATTTTGAATGAAGAGGCGTCCAATATCTCTCAAGGTCAGAAACAACTGCTGACAATTGCGAGAGCGATTCTGGCGGACCCGTCCATCCTGATTTTGGATGAAGCAACCAGCAGCGTTGACACACGGACCGAGGTCTTTATCCAGAAAGCAATGAATGAACTGATGCAAAATCGTACGAGTTTTGTTATCGCCCACCGTTTGTCCACCATTCGCGGGGCCGATCTCATCCTTGTCATGGATC
Source organism: Paenibacillus sp. 2TAF8 (assembly GCF_052114825.1). Taxonomy (NCBI): domain Bacteria; kingdom Bacillati; phylum Bacillota; class Bacilli; order Caryophanales; family Paenibacillaceae; genus Paenibacillus; species Paenibacillus sp. 2TAF8. Next base: position 125,682 of record NZ_JBFRFN010000012.1, on the reverse strand, counting down.
ACGGTAACGTGATTGAGCAGGGTAATCATGAGGAACTGATGGCGAAGCAGGGCTTCTATGCGGATCTGTATAACAGCCAGTTTACGGAGCAACAGCCACAGGCGATCTAACAGACTAGAGTGGATATCTAAAAAGGCTGTCAGACCTTTTAGAAACATCTAGAACCATAGTTTATTGGAAAAATAGAACCTCCACCACGGTGCTCCATGTACCGTAGGTGTAAGATAAACCCAAACAAACGGGACGTCGCAGTCATTGAACTGCTTCGTCCCGTTTGTTTTATCACTGCAATGCCTGAGCATTTTCCTACGATCAAACGCTGTGCTCGTGGTACCTGGCTGTATTTGCTCGTAGATATGAAAGGCATGGTAAACAAGCTATCCACTATTTAAGCCTTGGTCTCCACAGGAAACCCTTCTTACCTTCACTTTTACCATGATGGTCCTGTTTGATTTCCTCTTCCACATCAGCATGTTGCTTTGTTTCATGTTCAGCGATATCCTGCGATTTTTCCTCAAGGTTATGGCGGAGAGCTTCCTCAAGAGATGCTGTTGCCGGTTCACCAGGCAGACCTTCACGCTGTTCAATCATACGTTTAACCACTTCATAACAGTCGTCGATGTGTTTGTTGCCCACATACCTCATGGCAGTGAAGCTGAGAGCGGCGGCGAGACCTTGACCCGCAAACGGAACAAATTTGGCAACTGATTTGGTTGCTACTCGTACGCCTACCCGTTTGAGCACCTGAACGACCAATTCCTTCGTGACCATACGGCCGATGATTTTACTCCCGATCGACATGACAAATCCGTAAATCATGGACTTCGTCTCAGGGTCCATGCCGTCGAGTTGTTTTTGCGATAGTCCGAATTTATTGTTAATGGCAGGTAACAGCTGCATCAGCATACCCACATCAGCGATGACATCTGTACCGGGAAGTGGTACGAGTGTGGAGCCGGCAGAAGCGGTTGCTCTTTTGCGAACCATCGTACGGCATTCCTTGCGCAATTGCTCTAATTGCTCCATTGTAGCTGGAATCATAGGGAATTCCTCCATTCGTGTATAGTGTACATATAACCGTTTTGAAGCGAATTGAATGGGTTGCTCCCGCGAAGCTGTTGCCTATATCCCATAGGTTGCGGAGGAACCTTTTTTCTCATGCATACATCCGGTTAAAGCAGGTAATGGCTATAAGACCGGAGCCTGTCCTGTACAGCTATCCGGTATTACGCATGAACAACAAAAACGATGCATATTCCGCATGCCGCTCCCTCTTATGAAGTCGCCCCTGCACAACCATGTTTCACGAATCCCTATAGTATCCTGAGCGGCGATTTTGTTTATTATTTCAACCTTTTTGGGTAAAGGGAAACAAGCATTGGAATGGAGGAAGAGCAGCATGGAATGGAATAAAGCCTTGTTAATACATCATCTTCATGCAGGAAAAGCGAATCGGGAGAATACATTAGGTCTGGTCACCGGCATACTGGCCCCAGCCATTCATGAATTGGTCGTGGTACGGACGGATGAACCGGGTGAAGGAGAGAAGCTGTGCCGGGAGCGCGGGGAAGAGTTCGATGTGGTGTTTATTCTGGGCGGCGACGGTACAGTGCATGAGTGTGTGAACGGGCTGGCATCCTTGCAAAATCCTCCACAGATCGGCGTACTTCCAGGCGGTACATGTAATGATTTTGCACGTTCACTTGGGATTTCACCGGATACGGAGACAGCGGCACAAGAGATGCTGTCAGGTCGAGTTATCTCGGTGGATGTGGGACGAGCAGATGATCGGGTGTTTACGAACTTTTTCGGAATAGGCCTCATCAGTGATACGTCACAGAACATTAACGAGAATCTAAAGGGGGCACTTGGCAAACTCAGTTATTTCATCAGCACACTCCAGACGATAACCCGTTCCGAGCCATTTCAGTATGAGCTAGAGATCGACGGAGAGCGGACGACAGGCGAAGCAGTAATGATCTATGCGGCGAATGGGCGTTTTCTGGGCACCAATGCGTTACCTTTTGCTCCGGATGCGTTGCAGGATGGCAAGCTGGATGTGCTTATTATTCATGAGACAGGCATTCCACTTCTGCGTGAGGTGCTTTCACATAAGCCAGAGGGAGAATGGCAACCCCGGAACGAGAGTATTTCCTATTTCAAGGCGTCTACGCTGAAAATAAAAACAGATGTACCGATGCCAGCCGATACGGATGGCGAATTGTACATGGAGACACCCGCCGAGCTGTCGGTGCTGGCGGGTCATCTACATTTTCTGACCGGGGCGGAGGAATAACCTCCCCGGTTTTTGTGTTTTTTTTGCATGTGCTCTATCTGTAAATCTGGTGTATGCATAAAGCTTTAATAATGGAAGTTGACCACATACCTGTTCTAAGGAGTGCTCCCCGAACTATTATTCTGCTTTCAGATGTTTCTCCCGGAATTCATGCTCAAGGATGCTCATCAGAATGGCATCATGATACTGGTGGTTGTAATACAACATATCCCGTTTAACACCTTCACGCTGGAAGCCAAGCTTCTCATACGTGCGAATAGCACGTTCGTTAAAAGCAAAAACATCCAGTTCAATTCGATGCAGATTGGCGATGCCGAAGCCGTAGTCTAACATAAGCAGCAAAGCTTCACTCCCATATCCCTTGCCTTGGTGAGCAGGTAGATCAATGGCAATGCGAATATGTGCACTGCGATTTTTGGCGTGCATGTCCATCAGGGCAACATCCCCGATGATTTCGTCTGTACTTTGTAATGCGATGAGCAGGTTCAGTCGCGAGTCGTCCTGAGCTAAACTCTCTACATACTTTTCAACCTGAGAACGGACAAAGCTAGCCTGCGTTCCTGTTTGTTTGCGCATTTCGGGCTCAAACAGGCTTGGATAGTAAGCATCCACATCGGATATATCGAATGGGCGCAAGTAAATGCGTTCAGTCTGCATAAGTTTGGCGGTACGACTTGTTGATGTAGGGTGTGACATAGGTTTGTTTTCCTCCTGATCTATTTCAAGCAAACTTGTGTGCGTATGACGCATAAGGCATCATGGCGTTATGTTTCGCCTGAATACTGTTTTAAGTTCTTTCTTCTGACATGAGTATATCCTAATACTGTATACTTCCAAATATACAGTTTTAATAAAATGAAAAGGACAGATGGAGTGAAGCAGCCATGATGCAATTACCTAAACTTGATGAGTACGATAGTGCACCCGTCTATGTTCAGCTTTCAGATCATATTAAACAGGAGATTTTCTGCGGAGCACTGGTAGAACACAGCCGCCTGCCTTCTGTGCGCAAGCTAGCTGAACTTTTGGGCATAAGCACAACACCAGTGGAGGCGGCGTACCAGCAGCTTATTGCGGAAGGATACGTTTATAGCCAGCCGCGCAGAGGTTACCGCGTTCGAGCTGTGGTTGAAGGTTATCACGATATACTGCTTGGTAAGTCGGATACACAGATAACAGAAGATACTAAGGGGATTAACCACGCTAGCATGACCAACAGGCAGGGTCAGGCAGCTTCTACAGTAGTATCACCAGACTTACAAAGCCTACGTCCGGTGACGAATGTTACCTATGATTTTCATATGTCGCACAATGATTTCAGCCTTTTTCCTTATGCGAAATGGCAGCAGTACGCGAACCGTGTGTGGCGTGAAGAGGCAGAGGAATTACTGTTTTACGGAAACCCGCAGGGGGAGAGGGGATTGCGCAACGAAATTGCAGCCTATCTGGCACAATTTAGAGGAGTACGTTGTACGCCAGAGCAGATCGTGGTAGGTGCAGAGCAACATCTGCTCATGTCCTTGCTTACACAGACGATGCTTCGCAAAGGTGGCATTCGATCGATTGCCGTGGAGAACCCTGGGTATCGCCTGTTACCTGGGACCTTTCGGAATTATGGATACGAGATTAGCCCGGTTTCACTGGACAATGAAGGTATAAATCTGGATGAGCTGGATCGGGCAAGTGTGTCACTAGCTGGTGTATCTCCGTCACATCAGTTTCCCATGGGCATGCCGATGCCCATTAGCCGGAGACTTGCTTTGCTGGACTGGGCGGAACGTTCCGGAGCCTATCTGATTGAGGATGATTATGACGGCGAATTCAGATATTCCGGTCGTCCGATTTCTTCGATGCAAGGACTGCGGGAGAACACACCAGTTATCTATATGGGTGGATTCTCTCAGGTGCTTGCCCCTGCTTTTTGCATACATTACATGGTCCTACCGAAGGAACTCCTTCCTCATTTTGGCGAGGTTTATCGAACGGTTCTGTTCGAACAGTCAGCTTCACGTCTGCATCAGCGGACATTGGAGTTATTCATGCGAGATGGAGAACTGGGTAAACATATTCGTAAAATGCGCAATCTGTATAAACGCAAACATGACCTGACTGTGCAGTCTATTCAGCAACATTTTGGTGCTTGGCCTGGATTTGAAATTCGGGGTGAACATGCAGGTTTTCATCTTATGCTGCGGCTGAACAGCAAACAAATGGCCAACGCCATGGTAGCTACCGCTTTGAAAACAGGTGTGCAGGTCGCCTCAGCAGCCTATTTATGGGCAAACGAAAGTGTCCCTGCTGATGGAAAAAAGGAGTTCATGATCGGTTTTGCTGGCATTGAGCTGGAGAAAATTGAGCCAGGTATTGCAGCGTTGGCAAGTATATGGAAGGTCTAACGATTCAAACATGCTTGCACATGACCTAAATACGAATACATGTGGCATTTTCTTTCCGAAAGATATCCAAAAAGAGAGATAGAGTCTTAATGCTGTTTCACATAGAAGATTATTACATTTTATTTATGATAACATAGAGGCAGTTGCTCAATTTTTTCCTTCTGTAGAACGTAAGAAAGTTGTATCGAAGAAGATTAGAGCGGAACATAATGGAACCTTGTCGTATCCATACGGCACTCGTAGGAGGAATTATCATGTATCGCATCTGGATTGTTGAGGATGATCCGAATTTAGCTTTGCTTTTGCGAGATTGTCTGGAGAAATACAGCTTAGCAGCACGATGTGCAAATGATTTTGAAGAGATCATGGCACAGTTCCACCAGTATGAGCCTCATTTGGTGCTGATGGATGTTAACTTACCGAGTCACGATGGATATTACTGGTGCAGGCAAATTCGTAAAGTGTCTACTTGTCCAATTATCTTCATCAGTGGTCGTTCAGGTGATATGGATCAAGTGATGGCACTGGAGTATGGAGCCGATGATTATATGACGAAGCCGTTTCATCATGAGCTGGTTATTGCCAAGGTACGAAGTCAGCTGCGCAGAGTGTATGGTGAATATGCCGGGGAGGCACGAGAAAGAGTAGTTGAAGAAAGTGGCCTCGCTCTTTACCTGGAGCGGCTAGAACTGAAGTGGAAAGGTCGGACAGTCACACTGGCACGTAAAGAGGCGGATCTGCTGGAACTGTTGCTGCTGCGCTATCCGCTGGTTGTTACACGGGAAGCACTTCTGTACAAGCTGTGGGATGATCAGCAGTTTGTTGACGAGAACACACTGAATGTAAATATTGCACGGGTCCGTAGGAAGCTTCAAGAGATTGAAGTGGAAGGCGGCATAGAGACAGTGCGCGGTTCGGGATACAAGTTGGTGCTACTAAAGCCGGATAAGTTAGGTGAACATGCATGAAATTATTGATTAAAGAGCACAGGCTTCTAGTTGTCATACATCTTGTCCAACTGGCACTAGTTGCAGGCGTGTATTGGCTTGACGGCTATCACGACATATACACTTCACTCTACGCAGTATTCCTAAGTATTCTCATTCTGTTGTTCTATATCGCTTGGCGCTATTTCAGTCATCGCAAGATGTACGACCGTCTCTCAAATCCGTTGACAGAGTTAGATAAATCCGGAGTGATTTCCGGTAGCAGTGCCCCGCTAGCCAAAGCAGTTGATCAATTGTTGCAGGCACAGTATGGACTGTATATAAGTCAAATCGGGGATATGGAGCGTCGCCGGCGCGAGCATTCTCAATTCATTAATCAGTGGGTTCATCAGATGAAAACACCACTTTCCGTCATTCATTTGTTAACAGAAGATGAGAACGATGAGCGACAGATTGATATTCGTGATGAGGCAGATCGTATTCAACGGGGACTTGAAACAGTACTGCATGCAGCCCGGCTAGAGACGTTTGAGGTAGATTTTCAAGTAGCTATGGTACAGCTTAAACGTGTTGTACAAAAAACAGTAAATGAGCATAAACGGTTGTTTATTGTTAATAAGCTGTACCCTCAGGTCCAGATCGAAGATAAATTAAAGGTGCCAACCGATGAAAAGTGGATCGGCTTCGTACTGACCCAATTGCTTTCGAATGCGATTAAATATTCTGCGGGCTGTGGCAGAAATGTTACAATTCGTGCCTGGCAACAGGATACAAAGACGGTTCTGGAAGTGGCTGATGAAGGAAGAGGAATTCCAGCGGCTGATTTGAAGCGGGTAACAAGACCGTTTTATACTGGCGAGAATGGTCGTGAATTCCGGGAATCAACAGGGATGGGGCTCTACTTGGCTCAGGAAGTTTGCAACCGGCTTGGGCATGTTCTAGAGATTGATTCAGCCGTTGGCATGGGCGCTCGGGTAAGGGTTTATTTTCAAAATGAATCTAATATTACATAGTTGTAAGGTAAAAGTAAGTTTCGTCGATTGGTACATTCTTTGAGCTACTTTATACTTTTAATTGGGAATAAGAAATCATCTGGTGTATGAAGGAGTAGAGATATGGAACTTCTGCGAACAACTCATCTCAGCAAGATCTACAACGGTCATGCTTCACACCGTGCACTCAGCGATATAACACTTAGCATCGAGAAGGGTGAATTTGTAGGCATCATGGGGCCTTCAGGCAGCGGGAAAACGACACTACTGCAGTTGATCGCAACTATCGATAAGCCGACCTCCGGCGAGGTGCTCATTGATGGTCAAAACCCTTATCAGTTGGACACCGATGCTCTTGCCCGATTTCGTCGCCAGCACCTTGGTTTTATTTTTCAAGATTACAACCTGCTGAACACACTTACAATCCTAGAAAATATTGTACTTCCACTAACGCTGGAAGGTGAGAAAGTGAGCGTGATGGAGAGTAAGGCATGTACAATTGCTGAAAGGCTTGGGATCACTTCTATTTTGAATAAACGGCCTTATGAAGTGTCTGGTGGACAGGCACAGCGAACTGCAATCGCGCGGGCGATCATTCATGAACCGAAGTTATTGTTAGCAGACGAACCAACAGGCAACCTCGATTCGAAGTCTTCCCAGGACGTTATGGAGAAGCTGGCTACAATTAACCAAGTAGACAGGACTACAGTACTTCTTGTTACACACGATGCAATTGCAGCCAGCTACTGCCACCGTGTGTTGTTCATTAAAGACGGAGAACTGTACAACGAGATTTACTATGGAAACAGTCGGCAGGCTTTTTTTCAAAAAATTATTGATGTGTTATCGCTGCTCGGAGGGAACACGCATGACCTTTCAACAATTCGCTTTTAATAATGTCATGCGCAACAAAAGTTTGTACATTGCCTATTTTCTAAGTATTGCATTTGCAGTTATGGTGTTTTTCATCTATGGTGTCTTTGCCTTTCATCCAGGACTTGCAGCCAGAGAGATCGGCGATGTAGCGCAGATTGGATTGCTGGTTGCACAGATGCTCATCTACATATTCTCTTTCTTCTTTGTCTTATTCTCGATGAGCACCTTTATCAAATCACGCAGCCGAGAGTTCGGATTACTGGTCATGTTAGGAATAACAAATAGACAGCTCAGATGGCTCATATTTATTGAAAACATGGTGATTGGTTTTGGCGCTACAGTGGCCGGAGTTACATCCGGCTTGGTGCTGGTTAAGCTGTTGCTCCTGACAGCGGAGTCACTAATCGGTATGAATGGGGAGCTGTCCTTCTATATGCCTTACCGAGCGCTTGGTTTGACTTTCGCTGCATTCATACTTTTGTTTCTGTGTATTTCATTGTTCACTGTCCTTTTCTTTCGAGGGTTAAGGCCGATTGATCTTATCAAGGGCAGCAGTAGGCCTAAGCCAGAGCCACGCGCTTCGATCTGGTTATCGATCATATCTCTTATACTAATTGGTAGTGGGTATAGTGTATCACTGACAGCCGAAGGTTTGGAGGTCGTATACGCTTTGCCGCCAGTAACTGCAGCAGTTGTGGTCGGGACGTATTTATTATTCACACAAATCAGTGTGTACACGATTCGCCTATTAAAGCATAATCGGAAGCTAATGTGGCGCCGGACTAATCTGTTATTTTTCGCCGATCTTGCTTATCGAATGAAGGACAATGCTAACACCTTTTTCCTCGTAACAGTGCTTTCGACTGTTGCATTCTCAGCAATCGGTGCCCTTGTTGGGTTCAAGACAATTCTTACAGAGTCTATTGAGAGACCGTTCGCTTTTGAATACGTTTCACATGTGGGGAATTCTCCGGAGCGGACCGAAATTGTAATAAAAGCAATTGAACGTTCGCTTCGAGCAGAAAAAATTAAATTTACCAAAATGTATGCCGAGTTTCAATCTTACAAACAAGCAGGCGATGGTAAGCCAGTAATGATTCTCAAAGAATCAGAGTACAACGCCTTAGCGGCTGTTGAAAAGGGAACAACGCTGCAGCTCGGAGTGAGTGAAGCTGCGGTGATCCAGCCAAAGAATGTCTTAGCTGGACGAGAACCGCCCAAAGAGCAGCAATTGATAGTGGATGGCCACGGGAAACCGATGCAAATTATTCAAGTTGCTGATTTATCCATTCCAGGTTATGACAAATATTATGTCATGGATGATGGAAGCTTTGCAGAACTGCCAGAGCCGCTATCAACTGATTACTACTATGTGTTTAAGGTCGATGACCTGGCTTCCACAGAAGCTATAGGCCAACAGTTGTACAGCGAGATCGGACAATCCGGGAATGATCGCTTCTTCCCGTTGGCGTTCGAGATAAAGAAGCTACTTCAGAGCTACAATGCAGTGATGTTCGTCGGGCTGTTCATAGGCGTTATTTTTTTTATCTCGTCTGGTAGTTTTTTGTATCTTAGATTGTATATGGATATTTCTGAGGATAAGGCAAAATACAATTCAATTATGAAACTAGGGTTAACAAAAAGCGAACTTTCAAAGATTGTTACTCGTCAGATGGCAGTTCTGTTCTTTCTGCCAATTATTATCGCACTTATTCATGGTACGGTCGCATTGATAGCGTTGCAGAGGATGTTCTATTTTACACTCTTTAGGGAGTCTGTGATTGTGTTAAGCGCATTCGCAATCATCCAGGTTGTATACTTTATTATCATCCGAAGCAGTTATTTACGACAGCTCTTACTGGAAAAGGACGAATAGAATCAGTTTGAAAGCAGATATATCATCCTTAAGTCTATTTAAATTCAAAGGTGGAGATGATCTTTTTGTTCCAATTGGATATTGATATATTTCGGGCCATTAATGAATTGGGCAGACAATTTCCTTTTCTAAATCCGGCTGCTGTTATTATAGCTGAATATATGATGTATCTGCTTGCATTAGCCATGCTGATTTATTGGTTTACCCGCAGCATGCAGCATCGAATGATGGTCATTCAGGCAGGACTTGCCTTTATTTTAGCAGAGATTATAGGGAAAACGATGGGATTGTTATATGAGCATTATCAGCCGTTTGCTGTACTGCCGAATGTCAACAAACTTATTGATCGCAGTGTCGATAATTCTTTTCCAAGTGATCATACTATTTTATTTTTCTCTGTTGCTGTCTCTTTCTGGCTGGTTCGGAAAAAAGAAGGATGGATCTGGCTGTTACTTGCTATCTGCGGTGCGATCTCCCGCGTTTGGGTTGGGGTTCACTATCCAATCGATATTGTAGTTGGGGCATTAATAGGTATCGGATCAGCATGGTTTATGTATTGGCTTGCACCCAAGGTTGGAATCATCGGAAGATCTCTGGCTGTATACGAAAAACTGGAGCAACGTATCTTACCGATTCGTCATAAGTCTGGAAGTATGTAAACTTTCGGTAGTCTATTGATAAGCCGTATGCATATACTTTTGCCGATATAAGTCTAGTTAGTTGCCTGCATATCTTACTCATGCTAAGTAGCGGGCAGGTTATATATTACAAAAGCAGTGGCAAGTCTGGAACTGAGATTCCGGATTCGCCACTGCCTTTTTTGTTTTACTAAAGACATCTATATTTCTTAATAAACTTTAAATTTAGCTGTTTTTAACCGCTCCGTTCAAAAAGAGTCCCACAAGTTCCTCTGCCAGTTCGGCAATCGTATCGTGCATACGGCGTACATCTTCACGATTGGCAAGCATCAGCAGGGACGTGAAGGCCTGAGCAAGCAACAGGGGATTGGCCTCTCTTAAATACCCATGATCCATTTCCCGCTGAAAATGGGTCGCGAGAACTTCGAAGATAAGATGTTCTGCATCCCGAATCTGAGCAAACTGCTCGGCACTCAGATGGGTTTCAGCTTCCCGCATCATCATCTCGATATCGACATGGGCCTGTTGCATCTTGGCAGCTGCCACGTTAACCAGCCGTTCCTTCAATGTGCCGGGTTCTTCGAGACGCAGTGTCGTTTGTTGCATGCCCATTGCCATCATACGGGTAATCGCTATGGTGAACAGTTCCGGTTTGCTGGAAAAATGATAATAGATCGATGCCTTGGTCACCTGACATAATGAAGCGATCTGCTGGAGCGAAACAGTTTCATACCCGTATTCCATAAATAGCCGTGAGGCCGTCATAAGGATGTTATTGTAGGCAGAAGCTTGATCTGCACCTGCTTTGGGTCTGCCAGGAGCACGCTTGGGGCTTGCTTCTTTTCTTGGTTTTTTGTTCATCATATTCGACCTCATTTACGGTTAAAATAACATATTACGATATTTCAAAAAATTAGGGATTGCATAATTAACCTTCCGGTATATATAATTAACTCGATTATATTATGACCCGTGGTTCATTTCCATACATTCTGTCATCGGAGTGTCTGTGCAAATGATCTTTCGTTCAACTTATATGGATTAAAACAAAACTAGGGAGATGAATAGAGCATGCAGGAAGGTTCAGGTTATGGCCGCTTTGTAGCGGGCAAACGAAGTAAATGGGTTACACTGCTCGTATGGATCATTATTGCAGTTGTGCTTGGTTTGATATGGCCGGCAGTTAATGAGCGCGAGACCAACAATGCACAGGATCTGAGTGATTTCAAACCATCCGTTCAGGCTGCAGCGCTGGCGAAAAAAGAATTTCCTGGCGGCGAGGGGCTGCCCGCCCTCATCGTCTGGCGCAACCCTGCTGGACTGACGGAGGATCAGATACAGCAGATTCAAGCGTTAACCGAGCGATTGGATCAAGACCCGGTGGAACAGCAACAGTCTGTTGTGCCGCTGTATCAACTGCCGCCACAGGCGATTAAAGGTCAGCTGTCGGAAGACGGAAGCACCATCGTCATGCCGCTCTTTTTCAACAAAGATGCCGATGCAGAGCAATTGAAGGCAGGCATTGAAGGGTTAGAGGAAAAAACAAAAGYCATCTTCGGCATGAATCCGTTTGATACGGCTATGGATAACCAAGGCAAGCTGATTGCACGCGTAACCGGACCAGTGGGGATATCGATTGATGCAAGCGGATTGTTCTCATCCGCCGATGTGTCTCTGCTCATCGCAACTGTGGTGCTTGTACTTGTATTGCTTTTGCTCATCTATCGTTCGCCTGTACTGGCGATTATACCGATTATTGCCGTTGGTTTCGCCTATATGGTCACCAGTCCGATTCTCGGATTTATGGCGGATCAAGGCTGGATCACAGTTGATGCACAGTCCATCTCCATCATGACCGTTTTACTCTTTGGAGCAGGTACGGACTACTGTCTGTTTATGATCTCCAGATACCGTCAAATTCTCTATCATGAGCCGGACAAAAAGAAAGCCATCTTCCAGGCCATCACCGGTTCATCCGGCGCTATTGCAATGAGTGGATTTACGGTCGTTGCCGCATTGCTGGTGTTGCTGCTGGCTGAATATGGTGCATATCATCGCTTTGCCGTACCTTTCAGTCTGTCCATCTTCATCATGTTTATTGCAAGTCTGACGCTCGTTCCGGCGCTGCTGGCCATCTTCGGACGGGGATCGTTCTATCCGTTCGTTCCACGTACTCACGAGATGGAAGTGGAGCGGGCGAAGAAAAAAGGCAAACTGGCTCCGGCTCCGCGTAAAGTCCGCGAAAGCTGGATTGGACGCATCGTAACGACCAAACCTTGGACGGTTTTGGCGATTACGGTAGTACTGCTCGGTGGACTGGCTGCTTTTTCAACTCAAGTGAAGTTCACGTACGACTTGTTATCTTCCTTCCCGGAAAATGTACCTTCCCGCGAAGGCTTTAAGGTCATTGGAGAGCAGTTTTCCCAAGGAGAGCTGGCTCCAGTTAAAGTGATCGTGGATGCTGGGGGCAAAGAGACAGATCTGAAAGCACGTCTGGAATCACTGGATTATATCAGTAAGGTGGGAGACCCGCAGCAAGGCGCGGAGAATGCTAACATTACGGCGTATAACGTAGAGTTCAATCTCAATCCATATTCAATCGAAGCGATGCAGCATATTCCAGACCTGCGAGCTACGGCAGAAGCGGCATTAAAAGATGCAGGTGCTACTAACGTAGATCAACAAGTCTGGATTGATGGACAGACGGCTGAACAATATGATATCGAAGTCGCTGGAGAGCGAGATGCAAAGATTATTATTCCGGTCGTCATCGGTATGATTACACTCCTACTGCTCCTCTATCTTCGCTCGATCGTTGCGACAGCATACTTGATTGTAACGGTAGTCCTGTCGTATTTCTCTGCACTTGGTCTGGGTTGGATCATCATCCACTATGGCCTTGGGGCAGAGGCAATTCAGGGAGCGATTCCGCTCTATTCCTTTGTCTTCCTCGTAGCACTCGGCGAGGATTATAACATCTTCATGATCTCAAGCATCTGGCAGAAACGCAAAACGATGCCACTTCGTCAGGCGATCAAGGAAGGTGTAGGCGAGACGGGTTCGGTCATTACCTCTGCGGGTCTGATTCTGGCGGGTACGTTCGCCGTTCTGGCAACCTTGCCGATTCAGGTGCTGGTGCAGTTCGGCATCATCACCGCAGTAGGCGTACTGCTTGATACGTTCCTGGTTCGTCCATTCATGGTGCCAGCGATTACAGCGCTGCTGGGCAAATGGGCTTTCTGGCCAGGCAAGTATACGGAGATTGCCGAGAAACAAGAAAAAAAACCATCCCGATCCTTGTAAACCATGGAGAGGGACAGATGGACGGCGGGGCTTCATGYCCGTGGTCCATCTTTCTTTTTTCCAGAGGTGAGAGCCCGAGGTTTGTATGTCTGAGATGGAATGGATAAGCTGGGAAAAATGCGCAATAAATGTTATAGGTACGGGATTCTTTGGTTGCTGAAGGTTTACTCGGCTTAGGGTTATGGGACATAATAGAAGAAGCGTCGGCCTTGGGCAGACGGACAAGTTCACATCAATGGGGTAACCAGAGGAAGGATGAAAGCAAGCATGACGAACAAACTGAATGTGTATTTCAATCATGACGGCGGCGTGGATGATCTCGTATCGCTGTTTATGCTTCTGCAGATGGACAATGTAAACGTAACCGGTGTATCGGTTATTCCGGCAGACGGATATTTGGAGCCGGCAACCGATGCGAGCCGTAAAATTATCGATCGTTTTGGGACGTATTCTATCGAAGTAGCCAAATCGAATTCCAGAGGCAAAAACCCGTTTCCAGCAGCATGGAGACTGCACTCATTCTATGTAGATGCACTGCCTGTTCTGAATGAATCCGGTAAAATGGAAGCGCCACTCTCGGCTATTCCAGCACATCAGCATCTGATTGAGAAAGTACGTAATACTGAAGGCAAAACATTACTGTTGTTCACTGGCCCACTTACGGACCTCGCGCGTGCGCTGGACGAAGCACCAGACATCGAAGAGAAAATCGACAAGCTGGTATGGATGGGCGGTACATTTGAACGCGGTAACGTAGAAGAGCCGGAGCATGACGGGACGGCGGAATGGAACGTATTCTGGGACCCGGAAGCCGCTTATCGCGTATGGCAGAGCGGCATCCAGATTGATCTGGTCGCGCTCGAAAGCACGAACAAAGTACCTCTTACACCCGCAGTTCGTAATCGCTGGGCAGCAGAACGCCGCTTCGAAGGCGTGGATTTCCTGGGGAACTGTTATGCAGGTTGTCCGCCACTGGTGTACAGTGAGACCAACTCCACGTATTATCTGTGGGATGTGCTGACTACGGCTTCCGTAGGTCGCGAGGACATCGTGAAGAAAAAAACCGTGAACTGCATCGTCATTCCAGATGGCCCGAGCCAAGGCCGCACGGTGGAGCAAGCGGACGGACGTCCGGTACAACTGGTGTATGATACGGACCCAGAAGCATTCTTCACATACATGACGGATTTGGGTAAAAAAGCTGCTCCGCAGCGTTATTAATGATCGGCAGCCGTAGGGCTGGCCTTCATTTAAGATAAAAAGACCTTTCTACGATACGCATCAACGATACGCATCGGTAGAAAGGTAAGAGCTAAAGGAAGCCGCAGGCTGTGTTCCGATGATCGGGAAGAACCCCGATGATGTGGATCACTGCCATGCGGCTTTTTGGTGTGGAGCAAGCGGGCAACGAACTAGATCTTAAAGCGGCTGATCAGACTATTCAGCTCGCTGGATAAAACACGTAGTGACTCCGCGGAGTCACTGATCTCGCCCATGGATTGCAGTTGCGTTTCGGCAGCCTGAGATACCTTCTGGATGCTGGATGAGGATTCTCGCGAGATGTGTTCCATGTTTTCAATGGATGCCGACACCTCCTCTGAGCTTGCTGACAGTTGTTCAGAAGCTGCGGATACTTCATGCAGGCGCTCGTTGATCGTTTCAATGCCGCCATGAATGGAGGAGAAAGATTGACCTGCCTCTTGCACGACAGTCAGACCGGATTGTACGGCTGTAGTACTTGCCGACATATGTTCTGCAAGCAAAGAGGTCTGACGTGTCATCTCGGTAATCAACTCGGCTACATGTTGTGAAGATTGCTCGGATTCTCCTGCAAGCTTGCGTACCTCGGAAGCGACTACAGCGAACCCGTTACCGTGTTCACCTGCACGGGCTGCTTCAATACTGGCATTGAGTGCAAGTAGATTCGTCTGTGAAGCTATATTTTTCATCAACTGAGCAACAGATTCAATCTGGCTGGAGTAATCTGTAAGCTGTGTCGTCGATGTGGCCATCTGCACATTGGCTTGATGAATCTCGTCCATACTTCGGATGGCTGTATCCAGCTTGGTCTGCCCTTGAATGGCATCGTTCGTTGTCTGCTGTGACACGTCGGCAACTCTGGAAGAAGAATGAGCAATATGCTGCATGCTACGTGTGATTTCTTCCATGGCTACAGTGACTTCTCCAGCGCGTACCACCTGTTCGGAAGCCCCCTGTGCAGTATGATTCGTGTGCTCGGCAATCCGCTGACTGGCCTCGGCCGTTGCCTGGGAATGCCGTGATACACCTTGTGCGGCGTGAAGCAGGGAATCCGAGCTTTGGCGGATACCCGTCATGACTTGCCGGGTATCTGTGACCAGGTGTTTGAACTCGGAAGCGAGCTGACCAATTTCGTCTTTGCGTCCAAGCTCCACGTTGACGGTGAGGTCTCCTTTTCCAACTTCGGTAATGAGCTGTTTCAGCTTCACTAGTGGCCTTGTCAAATAACGCGCAAATATGTATACCAGCAATACGCTGAGCAATACAATCGCCAAGGCTGTCCAGACCATCGTGATCCGGTTGCTAGCCATCAATTCATAGACCGCTGTAGAGTCCAGATCTGCTCCTACAATACCTAACATTTTGCCGTCCGATCCATGAATCGGCACATAAGCTGTGATGGTAGCACCATAATCTTCATCCCGGGTAAGCTCTCCTCGAACGGATGTGTCTTGTGCAAAGGCTTGCAGCATGCCGTCATACAGCGTTTCCTCTGCTTTGCCGTAAGGGGAAAAGTCAGCTTCGGCTACATCCGGCGCAGCTCCGTCGACTACATAATAGTACGCGGACTTTCCATTTTCCTCGCGTGTGCCCAGTGTATACAAATATTTAAGTCCATTGGCCTCACGCAGCTGACTAAGTTGTGCGCGTAGCGTATCGTAATACGCCGTTTTGTCCTGCCCTGTGCTGAGTTGGGTGTACAGTGTCGTATCAATCAAAGCAGCTGCCCGTTCAGCTACAGCCTGTGCTTGCATCCCCATCGATTGTTCAACCAATTGGGCTGATGCACGATACATCGTGACGCCTAGAATGGCCCCCGCGGCCAGCATTAAACAGGAAAAAAACAAAAAAATTCGCATAAACAAACTATTCATCGTTCCAATTGCTCCCCCTTGATATGTGTAGCTGTAATGGTAAGTGTTATGTAATATGTAAGATTACGCTAAGGCTTATATGAGAAGACTTGAATAACTTTGACGATGTACTGTATTTATTTTGGTGCATCATGTTCTCATAGGTGTAGTTAAGACTACATGCTTGTTTTATGAAAATTAGGTTAGGAATGTAAGCGTATAAATAAAGGTGTATGTTCGTTACGCAGTTCTACTTCAGTTTATCGGCATAAGATTGGAAAAGGATTAGAGATTGGTTGAGGTTAAAGCTAGTGTTTTATGTCGTGGTGTCCTACTGTGTGCAGTCGTGGAGTCAAAAAATCCTGAGAAGCGCTACGAGCTCTTTTTTTGAACAGTTGGAAATGTAACGATTACGAAGAGACCTTATTTTGCACAAAAGGATTGATTTTTGAGCTTATGCACTTCTTTTTCAGAAGATAAGGTCTCTGGAGATCGTTACATTTAAATTTGCCTATAATGCCTATGCTGCTTCATAGGAGATATATCTTTTTTCCGTGCATTAATTAACCATGCTACATTGTTCCGCCGCCTTGGCGAATGGATGGCGGGATCTTCTCAGGCCCCTGATTGATGTAACGATGGATAAACGTACCTACCTTGGCTTTATCAAAATTGTCCAGCTTCATTGTTTTGGTCCAGGCGGTTACAACGATCTCGCTGCCGTCAGGAATATCTTTGTTGGGTACGGCGAGAATGCCTGACCCTGCTTGGCGAAATTTTGCGAGATATTGGAGATGTTCCTTCAGCTCCTCACTGGCATTTTCACGATAATAGATAATGATGTCCCCATGCTCCATGTTGTGGACCAGATAAGGGTACCCCGGAAAGTCAGTATAAAAGCCAAATTGGATATCATGCGGATTATGTGGACCCGAGGTCGGTATTTTCATCTCATAGTGTATGGGGTCCTCGGTGTGAGTGGCTCCATAATATTTGTCATCCGTCACATCAATTGTTGCATTGCTTGGGAGGTCGGCTACATCGTAAGTCTTTCCGGCACCTTGCAGGAAAAAAACTCCGAATGCTACGATCGATATAGCGATCAGGGCATGCGCGGTGAGTCTGAGAGAGCGACTTTTCTTCTGAATGGCTGCACGTTCATTTTTTTTCATATGACTAACAATTTTGCCGCGTGTACGCGATGCCCAGATGTAGGCGGCGATCGAGAGTAGTAGCAAGGCGGCTCCAACGATCAGCCATAGATATGAGGTGCCGGTTTGTTGTTCCATTTGCATGTGATCCATGTGTGTCATGTCCATTCGAATTCCTCCGCTTTCGTAAACAATAATAAATAATCACACTACATCTCGTAGTGTTGAGGGTGAAGCAATACAAAAGCAACTTGTCCGTCCCTGCGAGTTTCTTTCCCACAGTCCGATATACCTACCTCAAGAGAGCAGAGTTGCCTCATCTAGACACTCACTCATATAAGTAAATACAAACATATATTTTCACACTACACATTATAGTGTAAAAATTATGATTCGCGCAATATTGCTTTTTTGCAATGAAAAAGACTCCCCCCATTAACGGGGGAAGTCTCCATCTCAGCAATGTTAAGTAGAAGAAATGAATTTACAAGCGTCCAAACGGTGAGAAGAATGGACCGGCTAAGCCAACGATAACCGAATATAACAAACGATATGTTAAATAAACCAACAAGGCATTAACAATCAGTATGCTGTACGTGCTGTCGATGGCTGCTTTGGTACGATTCAGCGGATGATGGAACAGCACTGTATTCATTGCGACAAACACAATAATATACGATACTACCAGCAACGAGTTGGCGAACGAGTACGAGATCACAACCATCAAGTTAGCGAGCAGAAGCGTAACGATTGCGGGAACCAGTAAGGTTCCGAACTGGGCAATCAGAATTTTGGGACGGAACGTAATCCGTTCCAGCTTAAGCACACCATAGATAAGCGCAGCCGCAGCAACCAGGATGATAGCTGAAAATAGGAGTGGACGTAAAAATCCGCTAATAAATATACCTTCCGCACCAAGGCTGCCAAAGAAGATCAGAACATATGTAGAGGTCAAAACAGCAAACAATGCCATCGTTAGCCACCCATGCAGGGCATGCTGTTCACCGACAGTTTTCATCGATTGATACGGACGAGCCAGTACGCTGAGGAAATAGGACAGGTATTGTTTGCTTACTTCTTTGGCTTGCTGTACTTTTTCATTCTGAACGAAGTTGTTCCACTGATTTCCTGCGCTACCTTGGTTAGTATCGTGATCAGGAGCATTATTGTTATTGGAATTCACTGTTGTTGTTTCTTTCACGAGCGATGGTACAGGTGAAACGGAAGAAGAGCGTGTAGGTTCTGGTTGATGAGAAGCAGATTCCTTGCTGCTGGACCAATGCGTGTATTCCGAGTCAGCAGAAGCTGAATCTGTGCGTGTTACGGAATCCGCAGGATCAGAAGAAGCGTGGGTTCCAGTCAGGTTAGAGCCGCACTTCTCGCAAAACTGGGCATCTCCATTTTCATGATTACATACTTGGCATTTCATGTTCATAAGCCTCCAATTTCTTAAATTATGGAACAAGTTAACATTGTGTCTCATTTTAACGTTCTATGACGAACTTTGTCTATGTATCGCAGAATTAAATACCCAAAATATCTCTTTTGAAACATGAGCCATCATAACAAGAAGAGCCCTCTCCCTTTGGACGGACTTCTCAAAAGCATATATAGTAGAGGAAATGCAAATCTGGATTTGAGAATAGATTCAGGAGGGTAAGCTTCAATGACGGAGACTAATAATACAGCCAAAGCCATATTTTTTGATGTGGATGATACCTTATATGATCACTTGCAGCCCCTTCGGAGAGCATTGCAGGAGGTGCTGGAATTACCGGAACCGTTTGATTATGCGCTGGCCTATCATCGTTTTCGGTATTACAGTGACTGGTTGTCTGCACAGGAAGACCTGTCGGCAGTTCCGGAACCGGATGCAGTGGAGCGTATGAGATGCCGCAGGTTTGAGCTAACAATGGCCGATTTTGGAATTAAACTGCAACCTGGACAAGCACAAGAACTGCAACGTAGGTATCTGAGCAGACAGTTTGAGATTACTCCCTTCGAAGGAGCCTATGATCTCATTCGCAGACTTCAGGCGGAGGGACATACGGTTGGCTTGATTACGAACGGAGAAGGCCAGCATCAGCGTCGCAAGTTAGAAGCGTTGGATGTGTTTGGTCTAGTGGACGAGCAACTGGTCTTTATCTCTGGTGAAGTCGGTTATGCGAAACCGGACAGCAGACTGTTTGAGCATGTGAACAAGCAGACAGGAATGGCAGCGGAAAACAGCTACTATGTAGGGGATTCGTGGCGCAACGATGTTGTAGGAGCCGTGGGCGCAGGCTGGAAGATCATCTGGTTTAATCACCGTGAGGCATTGCCTGAATCCGATCATCAGCCTCATTTTATGGCACGGAACTACGAGGAAATCAGTCATTTTCTTCCGTTTGAACAGGTTCTTTCTTAGGCGGGAACGCGGGGAATCGCAGCACTTTTAAGAATTGCATAATGATCGTGTTGTAAAAAGGCTTTCAGTCCTTTCATCTGTGATTGCAGATAAAGGGCTGTTTTTTATTCTCATTTGGGTGTGTGAGAATGTTCACTGAACGCAGGTGCGGTTGGCAGTATAACTACATGAGCAACCTTGTCTATGGCGGAGGCGCATATGTTTATCATGAAGCCCGGCTTCATTGAATCTTCATCTATAAGAGAAGCCAAAGCTCTTTTCAAAGCAGATAGGCGGTGTTATAATTAAAACAAGATTTAGATTAAGTCTAAATTAAAGAATAGACTAGTGAAGCAATTTCAAACAAATAATACTTAATAAACTAAAGTGAGACATTCGAAAGGGGATAAATTCCATGAGCACAATCCAAACTAACCCAAACACTTCTGTAACAAACACAGCTAAACTTCAAGAGGTCTTGAACCGTCAGATCGCAGGATGGTCTGTCCTTTACACGAAGTTGCATAACTTTCATTGGTATGTCAAAGGGCCACAATTCTTCACACTTCACGCCAAATTCGAAGAATTGTACAACCTGGCTACAGCCAATATGGATGAGGTTGCTGAGCGTCTTCTGACCATCGGTGGTCGTCCTGTAGCAACAATTGCTGAACAACTGCGTCTATCCCCAATTACAGAAGCACAAGGACAATTGTCTGCTGAAGAGATGGTTGAACATGTTGTTGCTGATTTGAATGCGATGCTGAATGTGATTCGCCAAGGCATTCATGAAGCTGGGGAAGTTGAAGACAATGCAACGGAAGACATGATGATCGGGTTCACTGCTGCGCTGGATAAAGAGATCTGGATGTTAAACGCATTTTTGGGCAAATAATCTAGCCTAACCTGTGTCCTGACAACGATATGTAGAGTCCGTGAACAAACGTCCCGTTTGCTTACAAATCCGGTGTGCTTCCCGTATAATAATGGCATCCAAGATGTACAGAATGGTGGAATGAAAATGCGGACAGACCTGGAACGATTGCAGGAAGAAGCCGAACGGTTTATATATACATGTTACAAAGAGCTGGGCCATACGCGTGAAGACGCAGAGGCCCGGCTTATTGCCATTAAGCAAGAGATGGACAAAACAGGAACCTATACCCATACTGCTGAAGAAATGGAGCATGGCTGCAAAATGGCTTGGCGGAACAGCAACCGCTGTATCGGGCGGCTGTTTTGGGATAAGCTGCGGATCGTGGATGCCCGTCATGCAGGTACCGGAGGATTGGCAGCACAGGCTGTACTGGATCATATCCATAACGCTTCCAACGGAGGCAAGATCATCCCGACAATTACCATCTTGCCACCAGCTGGACCGGACGGAGAACCGATTCGCCTCTGGAATCACCAACTGATTCGCTATGCGGGATATGAGACAGAAAAAGGTATTGTAGGTGATCCTGCTTCCGTTGAAATGACCAGAGCGGCCATTTCGCTCGGCTGGCAGGGAGCTGGCGGCGAATATGATGTACTGCCGCTTATCATTCAAGCTCAGGGACAGGCTCCAGAGTGGTATGAAATACCTGAGCAGGAGATCATTGAAGTGCAGATTGAGCACCCGGAACGAGCAGAAATCGCTGAACTGGGTTTGCGTTGGTATGGCGTGCCCATGATTGCCGATATGCGGGTCGAAATCGGGGGCATTAACTATCCTGCTGCACCATTCAACGGCTGGTATATGGAAACCGAAATTGGTGCGCGTAACTTTGCCGATACGTTCCGATATAACAAGTTACCTGCTGTAGCTGCTGCACTGGGCTTGAATACATCGAGTGAAACGACACTGTGGAAGGATCGTGCACTGGTGGAACTGAATGTGGCTGTGTTGCATTCATTCAAGAAGGCGGGCGTGAGCATCGTAGATCATCATACGGCTGCGGCACAATTTGCCTTGTTTGAACAGCGAGAGGAGAAGGCTGAACGAGAGCTGACCGGAGACTGGGTGTGGCTGATTCCACCGGTATCTCCAGCGACTACTCATATATTTCACAGCTCCTATCGTAATGAGGTTGTGAAGCCGAACTTTTTTCATCAGGACCCTGCATACAGGTTTCAAGACGGGATGGCTATTGCCGCAGACGCGGATACCCTTGAGCAGCATCATAAGCATCATGAGAATTCGGATCATGAAGAGTACCAAGAGCATCGGTCCGTTGAAACTACGCAGCCACAGGCTGAGAATGCATCAATGAAATGCCCGTTTGCACATTAAGTTGTGTGAGCGGGTTTTTAGCGTTGTTACACGTAAAATGAGAAGGTTAAGATACATTTTTTTCTATATATGAATCCACCGGGGAATTCTATAATGAACATATACTTGATAGGAGGGCGCTGTCGTGGGATACATTGAAACGTTGCGTGGGCTGGTGGGGAATACTCCGTTAATTTTGGTGAGGCCAAGCGTCTTAATTGTTAATGAAAAATGTGAAATTTTGTTGGTCAGACATATGGATAACACTTGGGGAGTGCCTGGTGGAATGATGGAACTCGGTGAGTCGGTAGAAGAGTCGGCACGAAGAGAAGTCAGAGAAGAGATCGGAATCGAAATAAAAAAAATGCAGTTGTACGGTGTATTCTCTGGAGAACAGCTGTATACCAAATTAAGAAATGGAGACGAATACTATAATGTAGTCATTGGATATATTTGTACGGAGTATGAAGGAGAATTAAATCCGGATGGGTTTGAGGTTCTTGAAGCGAGGTTTTATCATCCGACAGAACTGCCTGAAAGTACAGATCCTTACATAAAACGAAAGATTCAAGAAAATGCACATTACTTGGCTTCACTGCTCTAGAAATCTGAAGAGATGTTTCTCTGGATCAGGAGGGAAATCTCTTCAGATTGTACTGTTACACATCATTAAAAGATGTCTCCTAAGACAAAAGTCTTGATTAATATCCCCTTCACTTCAAAGAACTGCGCCATTATCTCTCTTTCATCCGATACCTGCTCCGCATAATCGCTTGAACGGCGATGGCTGCTGCGATAAGAAGGAGGTTAAAGATAAATACGGCATACAGGGACGAAGTCTCCATCAGAAGTGCTGCTATAAGAGGAGATACCATGGAGCCAATCTCGGCTGACGAGACAATTTTACCAATAATGGCGCTTCGATTCGCTGCAGGAGTGTGATCCCCGATATGTGCAAAAAAGGAATCCATGTAACAAGCTCCGCCAATGCCACCGATGAACATGCCAATGTACACCCATAAATGGGCAGATGTACTGAGGAATACAACGACTTCGACCCCGATGAGAAACATGCCGAGCATGCACAGCAGAAGCCGATCACCCAAGCGGTCGGAAAGAATACCAACAAAAGGGGCAGCTGAAAGGGTAGAGATTCCGGCTACAGTAAAGGCCAGACTGGCGGAAAAGGCATCCCACTGCATAATTTGAGTGGCATAGAGTGCAAAATACGTCAGGAATACGGCATAAGCACTCATCTCCAGGACATGCACCGTTATGTATCCTGTAAGTGGGACAGGAATAGGATCTGTACCAGATTTTTTATTCATAGAGGTCCGTTCCTGAGCGGTCTCTTCCTGGCGAAAGGCTTGATCTGCTGGAGTAGAAGCGAGAGCTTCACCATCCTTCATCTCGGGGATCGGTATTATGCCGGATGATTTATGCTCTACTTCGTTTTGCATGGCCATTACAGCAACCATGGCAATCAGACAGCAGCATGCAACCAGCCAGAACGGAACGGACAGTGGTACGTGAAGCGCAAGCCAGCCACTGATTACTGGCCCCAGAATCATTCCGCCACCCTCGCTGCTGCTAATATATCCATTGTACAGTCCCCGGTTATCCCTATTTCCCCCGTCACTGATGATAGAGCGTACGATGACAGTCAGTCCGGTTGAGGCTATTCCTTGCATTAGCCGCAGCACACCAAGCAGCATGGATGTAGTCGCGATGGCAAAACCTGCTGTACATATGGCAAGCATCAGCAACATAAGGGCCAGAGACATTTTAGCACCTGCCAGGCGATAGAGTGCAGAGGCTGGGATCCCACCGGCTACTTTACCCAAATAGAACATTCCGAAAATTAAACCCATTTCCCAGCCAGATAGGCCAAATTGATCGATATATAGCGGAAAGAGGGGTAGAATCATAAATCCCCCCATCTGGCTTAGAAAACAGACACTCATTAACAGGGGTAGATTTCGGCGCATCTCCATGGTCTTCCTCACCTCGACTCCATAATATGGAGTCCCATACGTTAGGAACATATCGTAAAGGACATCATGAGTCATCATATGCTGAGCCGTAAAGAGGGCGTCAATCAGTTCGGAAATTTATCATAAAACTCAAAAAGGAACGTAGCAGATGTAACTGCTACGTCTTCTTATGAGACTTATGCTGCGTAATTTACATCCATGCGGAGCTATAGCGATATTTGCAATCAGTGATGATGGTGAGGATGTTTATTTTCATGGTCAGGCATAACAACGTTAACAACGGTTTTTTGAATATGTGTTGCATGGTTTGTGTTTTCTGCATTGTTTTTTGACTTGTTTTTGGCACGATTTTTAGAAATGAGTTTGCTTTTGTTGGCAGCTTTGCTTTTTGGAGAGAGTGGAGAGAAGAAGTTAGTCATGAAGAATGCCTCCTTGATTAATGCATGATCTGCATCATTTATTTTTTGAATCTATCAACTCGTATGGGCGAGCCAACATATTGAAATAGATTGATTAACAGTAAGGATTGCAGCCGGGATTGCAGTGGTGATGATGAGAATGTGGATGATGATGGTGGTGGTGTGTATCTTTCTCTTTAGATTCAGGCAGAATGACGTTAACGACCGTTTCTTGGATATGCTCTGACTTGCTTGTGTTACCTGCATTGTTTTTAGATTTGTTTTTGGCGCGGTTTTTGGATACCAGTTTGCTTTTGTTGGCAGCTTTACTCTTTGGAGAGTGTGGGGACAAGTAGTTAGCCATGAAGAATACCTCCTTGTGATGGATATACGTTATACTATTCCGAATCTATTAATTCGTTTGTTATAGAAGACTAATTAATAAGAAAATAGATTTATCGCCATATTATGAATATCTGTAACGTACGCGCTTGACCTTTCAAAACAAAAGAAAATGGGGTAAATTATTCATATTCGAGATATGGCTTAATTAAAGTCGTGTATAATAGGTAAGGTTTCTTAGGATAGACCCAAGGATAAGGGGGCGACGTGAAGCATGTCAGAACAACAACCGATCATCCGGTTCGAGCGGGTGACACAGCAATATGACCAGGATGAGGCTGTATTGAAAGCTGTCAGCTTTGAGATTGAACGTGGTAAATTTTATACGCTTCTCGGTCCGTCCGGTTGTGGTAAAACAACGATATTAAGGCTGATTGCCGGCTTTGCGGAGCCGACCGAGGGCAGCATTTATTTTAATGGCCGACTGATTAACCGGGTGCCTGCGCATCAGCGTCAGGTGAATACGGTATTTCAGGATTATGCGTTATTTCCACATTTGAATGTATTTGAGAACGTAGCCTTTGGCTTGCGGATTAAAAAAATGAAAACATCCGAGATTCGCAGCAAAGTGCTGGAAGCTCTCAAGTTTGTCAATCTGTCCGGTTACGAGAACCGGGAGATCGGCGAGATGTCCGGCGGACAGCGCCAGCGTGTGGCGATTGCCCGCGCGATTGTGAACGAGCCGGAAATTCTGCTGCTGGACGAGCCCTTGTCAGCGCTCGACCTGAAGCTTCGTACGGAGATGCAGTACGAGCTGCGAGAACTGCAGCAACGGCTGGGCATCACGTTTATTTTTGTCACGCATGACCAGGAAGAAGCACTCGCGATGTCGGATGAAATCTTTGTCCTAAACGGCGGTGTCATTCAGCAGAGCGGTACGCCGAACGATATTTATGATGAGCCAATTAACCGCTTTGTTGCGGACTTTATTGGAGAGTCGAATATCGTGGCAGGCAAAATGAAACAGGATTTTGTCGTTGAGTTTGCAGGTGCTCAGTATGAATGTGTCGATCAGGGATTACAGCAGGACGAGCCTGTTGAGATCGTCATTCGTCCGGAAGACTTCGAGATCACAACCGAGGAGCAAGGCAAACTCCAGGTGAAGGTAGACTCGCAGCTGTTCCGCGGCGTGCACTACGAAATCTCCACCTATGATGACGCAGGCAACGAATGGTTGATTCATTCGACAAAGAAAGCGGTCGTGGGATCGCGCATCGGGCTTTATTTTGACCCGGAAGCCATTCATGTTATGCGTTTCAATGAAACCGAGGAAGAGTTCGACAAACGACTCGAAGCTTATCAAGAGGCCGCTCATGCAGACTAAAGCCAGCACGCGCAATGCGTATCTGATTCCCTATGTGTTATGGATGGTGTTGTTCGTTGTAGCGCCTGTGCTGCTGGTTATCTATTATTCGTTCTTCGATGTGGAGGGCAACTTCACACTGGGCAACTATGCGCGGTTCTTTACGCCAGTTTATATGCAGATGACGCTCAGCTCGTTCTGGTACGCATTTCTGATTACAGCTTTCTCTCTGCTTATTTCGTATCCAACGGCGTATATGCTGACGCGAACGAAGCATAAGCAATTGTGGCTGCTGCTGATCATTTTGCCGAGCTGGATCAATCTGTTGTTAAAAGCGTACGCCTTCATCGGCTTGTTCGGCACGTATGGTCTGACCAACTCCCTGCTGGAAGTGGTGGGCATTGGTACACAGCAGATTTTGTTCACTGATTTCAGCTTTATCTTTGTTTCGGTGTACATCTTCATTCCATTTATGATTTTGCCGATCTTTAACGCGCTGGAAGAGATGAATCCATCCCTGATCTATGCTGCACGGGATCTCGGCGCATCCTCGTGGCTGACGTTCCGCCGCGTGATCTTTCCGCTGACGATCAGCGGGGTGAAATCAGGCTGTCAGGCGGTATTTATCCCGGCGCTGTCCCTGTTTATGATTACCCGTCTCATTGCGGGGAACCGTGTCATTACGCTGGGTACAGCGATTGAGCAGCATTTTCTCGTTACCCAGGACTGGGGCATGGGTTCGACGATTGCCGTCTTTTTGATTATCGCGATGGCGGTCATTATGTTTCTAACCGGATCAGGCAAGAAGGAGGTGCGAAATGGGAAGAAACGGAAAGCTGTCTAACGTCTATCTGGCGGTGGTGTTCGCCATTTTGTACGCACCGATTGCCTATCTGATTTTCTATTCTTTCAATAGCGGCGGTCATATGCGGGGGTTCGAGGGCTTTACGCTGCAGTGGTACAGGGACGTGTTTGCGGATACCCGGCTGCTGATTATCGTCTTAAATACGTTTATTATCGCGCTGTTGTCCTCGGCGATTTCAACCATTCTGGGAGTGGCGGGTGCACTAGCGATCTATCATGTACGTCGCAAACGGACCAAAAACACGCTGTTATCCCTGAACAACGTGCTGATTGTTAGTCCCGATGTCATTATCGGTGCATCCTTCCTGATTCTGTTTACGATGATTGGCATCAAACTGGGCTTCACTTCGGTATTACTGTCCCATATCGCATTCAGTGTGCCGATTGTGGTCATCATGGTGCTGCCGAAGCTGCAGGAGATGAGTCCAACCTTGATGGATGCGGCTCGCGATCTGGGCGCAGGATCATGGCAAATCCTGACGCGCGTTGTGCTACCTTACGTAAAACCCGGTATTTTCGCTGGATTTTTCATGGCCTTGACGTACTCGCTCGATGACTTTGCTGTAACCTTCTTTGTGACGGGGAACGGGTACTCTACGCTCTCGGTGGAGATTTACTCCAGAGCAAGGCAAGGCGTGTCATTGTCGATTAATGCCTTGTCTACCCTGTTGTTCCTGCTCACGGTGCTGCTGGTGGTCGGATATTACTTCATTAATCGCCGTGCAACACGGATACCACCCGGAGGAAAGGGGCTGCGTCCATGAAACAGCTGGTACGGACATTCGCGCTTGTGTTTGTGGCCGCATTCGCCCTGATGATTCTGGCTTCGTATCTGAACAAAAGTCAGGGGTATTCCGGTGGAAACACGCTGACCATCTACAACTGGGGCGATTATATTGACCCGGATCTCTTGAAGGAATTTGAGCAAGAATCAGGCATGAAGGTCATCTATCAGACGTTTGATTCCAATGAAGCGATGTTGACCAAGATTGAACAGGGCGGCACAACGTTTGACGTGGCGATTCCTTCGGAATATGCGATTAGCAAAATGAAAGAAGAAAACCTGCTCGTTCCGATTGATCACAACAAGCTGCCTAACCTGAAAAACATTGATCCCCGGTTCCTGAACTTGAACTATGATCCGGATAACCAATTCTCTATCCCGTATTTCTGGGGAACCGTAGGTATTGTGTATAATCCGGAACTGGTGGGCGGTCTGACTTTTGATAGTTGGAATGACCTGTGGGACCCGCGTCTGAAAAACCAAATCTTGTTGCTGGATGGTGCTCGTGAGGTCATTGGCATGGGTCTGAACAGTCTGGGGTACTCGCTCAATGATACGAACGAAGATCACCTTCAGGCAGCACTTAAAAAGCTATCTACATTGACCCCTAATGTAAGAGCCATCGTTGGGGACGAGATTAAAATGCTGCTTGCGAACGAAGAAGCCGCGGTTGGACTCGTGTGGTCTGGGGATGCATCAGAGATTATGGATCAGAATGACAAGCTGGATTACAAGGTACCGGAGGAAGGTTCAAATCTCTGGTTCGACAGCATGGTCATCCCGAAAACAGCTAAAAATGTGGACGGAGCGCACCAGTTTATTAACTTTATGTTAGACCCCGATCATGCTGCACGAAATGCGGAGTACGTGGGGTACTCCACACCGAATGCGGAGGCACTTAAACTGTTGCCAGAAGATATCTCGCAGGATGAACGCTTCTATCCAGACGAGACACTGACAAGCAAGCTGGAGGTCTACAACAATCTGGGCAAAAAAATGCTATCGCATTATAACGACCTGTTCCTGGAGTTTAAAATGCATAGTAAATAGCTGTCCCTCAGTCTACGCAAACTGCGGGAAGTGCAACGAATACAAAAGCAACAAAAGCAACAAAAGCAACAAAAGCAACAAAAGTAACTCAAATACCCCTAAGCCTATTGGTGGCTTCAGGGGATATTTGACGTTAAATTTATTCCGAACTGTGAAGAACGAAACGAAGGGGTATGAAACAAAAGGGTGCATATAACAAAGAAACATGTAATGAATCTGGGACAGCGCGGGCTTCGAGAATTCGGATTGCCGGGAACTTTATTTACATCCGTGCGTACTAAAGCCCATAACCCCGAATATGAAAAGTATATCGGGATGGAGGGAACGGAACGGAATGAAAGGAAACGGAAACTCTGACGGTGTAGATGTGATCTTGAATTCAATTGTTTTACTTAAAATGAAGTGGGAAGGAGGTTCGTGATGCTAGGCATGATCGTGCTTGTCCTGATATCTTGGTTTTTGCTTCGCTTCACGATCAGGGAGCCATTAGCCATCTTAGGTTACCGCCCAGCAGGTCTGCGTCTCCAGCAATTTGCGATAGCCTTACTGTTGGGTATCCTCGTTTCCTCGGCAGTTCACTGGACAGAATCCTTGGTTACCCTATCCACTTGGAGGGTAAACCCGGGCTATTCATGGGCTGATTTTGGCGCTGCCAGTTGGTGGAATTTTAAATCAGTATGGTTCGAGGAATTATTATTTCGCGGCGCATTACTTGTGCTTCTGATTCACTGGCTGGGGGTACGATGGGGAGTTGTGTTATCGTCTGTTGTTTTTGGTGTGTATCACTGGTTTTCGGGCGGTGTGATCGGGAACATCCCGGTTATGATTATTCTATTTTCCACCACCTTTATTATGGGTTTGGTTTGGGCATATGCGTATGCCAAATCCGGTTCCATGGCTATTGCAGTCGGAAGCCATCTAGGCTGGAACGGGGTATCATCCATCCTGTTCTCTGATGGCCCGAATGGCGAGCAACTGCTGGTTCAAGTGACAGGTATAAGCTACATGCCACTTGCCGGGTTACCTTCACTGATTTTCTTTATCGCGTCAAACGCGGCCCTGCCGCTGATCCTCTTTTTCTGGATTAAATACAACATAGCTATGCAATCAGAGCCAAGCCAAGTCAATAGACAGTCAGTAGAAACCGACATATGAGTCAGAAACCTTCTGAAAAAACAAAAACCACCCCTGATCACCTCTGGATCAGGGATGGTTCATTTTCTTTTGTATGCTCTAGAGCAATAGCTTTGAAGTGCGATATCCGATGAATATGAGATTACACATTAACGGAGGGGACAGGACAAACGAAGGAAGCGAAGCGCTCGCCTTTACCACCAGATTTTCTCATAAGATATGAGATTCAAAAAAATCTGGGGGTAACAGCGATCCGCAGTTGTTCTGTTCCCGGAGTGGCTCAGTGTAATCTAGTCCAATTCATCGGATATCATGCCACTACATATGCTTTTTGCGCCCCATGATGAGATACGCCCCACCCACAATCAGCACAATCGCTACAACCGGCTGGATATAACTCATGTTGCTCAATACAGAACCAACGGACATCACAGCGAAGAACAGCAGTGAAAGAACGGTCAGAATGTTAATCGGAATAAGCAGCCATTTATTCCGGCCGCCAAACCAGTAGAGTTCGAACAAACCGACAGCTGGCGCGAGAATGAATCCTGGCCACATCGTACCCCAGTTATTAAACAGCATTGCGATCTGGCATACGATACCAACCGTCAGCAGCAGGCCACCCGGAACAAGTAACCCCACGCCGCGGCCTATCATGGCGAAATATAGCCAGTGGAAGAACAGCCCTAGCGGAATAACAAACAGTGTAGGCCAGAAGGTAGCAAAGATCGTGCCTGGCCCCATCGTGCCGCCTTGATTCAGAATCAGGTAAACACCCAGCAAAATCAGGACAGGTGCAAGAATCGTACGTTTAGCCATAATTTCTCTCCTTTTGAATATGGAATCTTTCATCCGTGCATATGTATTCCTTGCATTCGTTACTCACAGCATACCATGAACTGGAAAACGGCAACCTCCGTCTTTGGCGTTAACCTTAACCTAGACTAAAGTCTAGGTATGCTGTATTCGTTCTTATGTCTGCGTTCTAGCCAAACTAGCCCGGTATTGCCCAGGGGTCTGTCCAGTCCACTTTTTGAACGCATTCTGAAATGCACTTTGTTCTGAAAAATGCAGGGCATAGGCGATATCGCCTACAGAATAGTTGCCTCTTTGCAGGTAACGTTGCGCGAGTTCCTTCCGTACCTGAACGGAGATTTCATTAAACGTTGTACCTTCTTCACGCAATCTGGTCTGAAGTGTGCGGATGCTCACGCCGAGATGTGCTGCCGTGTGTTGTAATGTAGGAAAGAAGGAAGGCAGACTCTCCGTGATCCAACCGCTCACCTTGCTGGAGATAGGCTGGGAGGAGTACAGATCGGCTTGGCTCTCCTCGGCCATCGTCTCAAACAGCTTTAACATCTTGGCATCTGAATACAAAACAGGCTGTGTCAGAATATCTTTGGATAAACGCAGGTGGGTATGTGCAGCAGCAAATTGGGGAGTGACCCCAAATGAAGTGACGTAAGGAGAGAAGTCTCCGGTAGCGTCAGGTGCCTCATGACGGAAAAGCACTTCTTTCACGACAGCCTGGCGATTAGCCAGTTTGTTGATCAAATGCAGCACCGAAACAGCCATATCCTCGACACAATGACGGGACATAGGCATATCTTCATTTTGCACAGACAACTGAATGATCACATCCGGTCCATTGACACCCAACTCCAGTTGAAACCCACTATACAAAATATCGTTATACCGCTGATAGGCCGTCAACGCATCCCCGATCGTCTTGGAATGCATCATGACATACCCGGGTAGGCCCAAGTCTGCAAAATCCAGCCGTCCACCCTGGTGTAATCCAAAATACAGATCATTTGTATATTCGGCGGCGCGCCGCATGATCCGTTCCAGTTCGTTGACGGGAATCCGTGCATCCGGGTTGTCCGTAATTACAGGAACGATTTCCATGTCTCTGAAAAAGGATTCGGGATCGAAACCTTTATACACCAGTGTTTTCAGAATGGGATACACCATGCTAATCGAGACGCTTTGATTGAGATGTTTCATAATTCCTCCGTTTGCGCGAATCCGCAATGATTCAGCGCCCTTGATCATTTGTTTATGCCTTCGTTCACTCTATGCTTGTGATATGTCCGTTTCATCGGTCTTCATAGATCATATTATACAGGAGGAACACAAGTATGAATGCAAATAAAATTCTCATCATTAACGGTCATCCTGACCCGCAAAGTTACTGCAAAGCACTGTCAACGTCTTACGCAGAGGGAGCCAGAAAATCCGGGGCGACTGTGGAGTTGATCGATCTGAGTGAGATTGAGTTTAATCCGAATCTGCGATACGGCTATCGTCAGCGAACAGAGCTGGAGCCTGATCTGCTGAGAGCGCAGGAGTTGATCCGTTGGGCAGATCATCTGGTGTTTGTGTATCCGATGTGGTGGGGAACGATGCCTGCTGTAATGAAAGGTTTTATTGATCGGATTTTCCTGCCCGGGTTTGCCATGAGATATCGCGACAACTCACCACTCTGGGACAAATTGCTCAAAGGTAAGTCTGCGCACCTCATCGTAACATCGGATACACCAAGCCTGTACAATAAACTGGTATATAGACAGGCAGGTCACCGAATCATGAAGTCCAACATCCTTAAATTCAGCGGTGTATCCCCCATACGTGTGACCGATATTAGTCCAATCCGCAAGTCGACAGATGCGTTCCGTCAGAAATGGCTGGATAAAGTAAATGAAATGGGAATGAAACAAGCCCGGTGATATTCTGATCCAGTTACAAAATAGACGAGGCAGGGTAATTCCTGCTTCGTCTATTTGCGGTATATCTTTTTACGATAATCCAGTGATTCTATTGTTAATTCACTACTTTTTTACTTTTTCAAAACATCCGAATGTTTCTTGCCCCAGCTGTTCACGCCGTCATCCTCGATAATGGAGATTGCTGCATCTGCAATATCAGGATCCAACATCAGTTTTTCCTGTATCCGGAACTTGATATCATCCGCATCCGCGAGACTGAGGCCTTTCGTCAGCTCAATTAGACCTTCAACATGGTAATACCGGCCTTCCTGAATGATGCGCATCATTTGGATATCGGCCACATGGCTGTCTGCCAGAATCGTCTTGGACACTTTGTCCTCGACATCCTGCGGCGCGGCGACACCGATCAGGCCAATCATGTTGTCGTAGCCGACACGGAAAGCAACGGCAATCATCAAACATCCAATGATGGTAGTTACAATACCGTCCAGCAAGGCAAAGTTCGTCAGGGCAATGACAATAACAGATACTAGCGCAAGGGTTGCTCCAAGCACAGCCACAACATCCTCGTAAAATACGAGACGGGTTGGCGGTGCGGCGCGTCCCACGTTTTTGATGGCAGCAGGCACGAGGGCAAATCCGGTCGCTTTAGGCGCACGAGCTTCCTTGAGAATTTCCTTCATCGCTTTGATAAGGATGGCTCCATCGATCACAATATTAAGCACAAGCACACCAATGTTGATCCACAGTCCGCCTGAGTGACTGGCCGGATGCTGGAGCAGGTGGATACCTTCATGAATCGTTTCATAGGCCATGATCGTCACCA
The DNA here is from genome assembly GCF_052114825.1 of Paenibacillus sp. 2TAF8. Taxonomy (NCBI): domain Bacteria; kingdom Bacillati; phylum Bacillota; class Bacilli; order Caryophanales; family Paenibacillaceae; genus Paenibacillus; species Paenibacillus sp. 2TAF8. The sequence goes on along the minus strand of NZ_JBFRFN010000012.1, from coordinate 91,970 downwards.
CAATAACGGCAATCATGCAGAAAATGTTGATGACCCGTCCAAATCCGGTCGGGAAGCGGCGTGTGGGTTGTTTCTCGGATAATACACTTCCGACAAATACAAACCCTTGGTTAATGGCATCAGCCAGTGAATGCATCGCGGATGCGAACATAGCACCGCTGCCACTGAATATAAAGGCTCCTCCTTTACATAATGCAAGTATGGCGTTACCCGCCATGGCTACGGCAGAGGATGTGTTGCCTTTTTTGACGAGAGACATAAAGCTCTCTGACTTCGGTTGTTCAGCCACTTCGGTAGTTCCTCCCAGATATGTAGTTGATGTAGAAAGACAGTCCTTCTTCCGGTAGCTTGTGCATTTCCACTAAATGTTATTATAACCGCCTTTGCAGCTCCCAGCATTATGAAAAAATGGTCATATCATTATCTGGACGACAATGGTCATTAAGATGTTTGATGTCATCCAATTGGACTTAGTATTCGATAACGTCGAGCTCACGCAAGTTCCGATTGGATTGTTCCAGCAATTCGGTGAAGGTTCCGGCTACGTAATAGACAAAATCAGGATCGTGTTTGAACATAATAATCTGCCCATACGTTCCTTGCTCTGTCGGGTCAAAGTCCAACATGAGATACAATGAGCCGCCACCAAGTTTACCAAAGGTAATCCATGATTTCTGATGAAGATAAGGCTTGATTCGCGGGTCCAGCTCACGCATCTCTTCTTCAGAGAAGTAGTCTTCCATCCGAATTTCTACAGAACCGTCATGCTCCCGCTGCATTTGTTCCAGCGATAACAAGTAGAAAACCATATCTTCATTTTGTGCTGCATCACCTGGAAAAAGGACGTGAAAGGCATATCCGCTGCCATTTTTACGTTTGTAGAATGCCCGGAAATCTTCCGGTAGTCGGATTCCGTAGTGTTGCTCGAACGCGTCAAGCTCCTCATCGGTTGCTCCTTCCTGTTCACGGTAGGCCTCTAGTAACTCCTGGTTTTCTTCATCCTGCACCTTTTCTTCCAGCAGTTCAAACAACTCTTGCATGAGTTCATCGATACGTTGTTCTGATCTTGGCTCTGACATCATGTTTCGCCTCCTTATGAGCGGTCCATGTCATACTCGTCTGGTAAATCTAATGATGAGACGGTTTCCCACTAGTATAGATTTACTCAGGAAACTCGTACAAGAAACCATAGACCTAAGCGGGAGTCCTACATAATGAACGAATATGGATGTGTAAAGTACACTTGTGGTCTATGCAATTGCATTCAGCCACTTAACAATATCTCAAAAAAAGCGTGAGCAGCAGGGTTACCCTGTGACTCACGCTTTTGTCTTTATATGTTTTAAACCAATCTCATGTTTTGTTATTCAAACTTCCAGCAGGACAAACTCAGATTACCCAACTGATATGCCCGGAACATGAGGGAGGCTTGTTTCTTCTCATCTCCTGCACCCATGGCGATCAGGATTGGCACAAAATGCTCTGGTGTAGGAACCGCTGCCTGTGCAGATGGAGCAAGCTTGTCATATGCGAAGAGGGCATCCGTATCCCAGCGCTCCAGCTTATCCTGTAGCCAGTTATCAAATTCCATGGCCCAGGAATCCACACCTTGACTTTCCCAGTTCAGACGGCGCARGTTATGCACGGTTCCACCGCTGCCAATGACAAGAACGTCTTGCTCACGCAAAGAAGCGAGTGCCTGACCGATCTGATACTGTTGCTCACCCGTCAGATAACGGTTAACGGACAGAGCGATAACAGGAATATCTGCTTCGGGATAGAGCAGGCGCAGTACAACCCAGGCTCCATGGTCCAGGCCGCGCACCTCGTCCGTCTGCACTGGAATTCCAGCTTCCGTGAACAACTTGGTGAGCTCGGCAGTTGTTTCGGCATGTCCTTGAGCTGGATATTTGATCTGGTACAGTTCGGGCTGGAAACCGCCGAAATCATAGATCGTGTCATATGAGCCAGATACAGAAGATACGAGCTGTGTAGCTGATTCCCAGTGAGCGGAGAACAGGACGATCGCTTTAGGTTTGGGCAGGTCCTGCCCGAGTTTTTGCAAAAATTCAGTGTACGCATTCTCCTCCAGTGCAAGTGAAGGAGCGCCATGGGCGATAAACAAAGATGGCATCATGATTCAGTCATTCCTTTCGTGTTTTCTGTAGTTACCCCAGCATCCGTCCGAAGAAAGTGTTGGAGTTTGGCATATAACTCTGGGGTCACATGGTGACCTCCGCTATAAGGTACATAAGTGACCTGATTCGTATGGCTGCGGAAAAATGAAGCATTATCTTCGCCCAGCTGTAACGGGAAAAGGTGATCCTGATCACCGTGTGAAATAAATGCAGACAGATTGGAAGAAGGTTGCAGCGTGTATTCCTCTTTTACAAACTGTGGAATGTATCCGCTCATAGCAACAATACCTTTGATAGCATCACCCATAACTAAGGCCAGCGTCATGGCCATGATGCCGCCTTGACTGAATCCGGCAATATAACGCCGTGCAGGATCGATCGCATATTGAGCCGACAGCTCGATGATGAGCTGTTGAAGCCCCTGAACCGAGGCATCGTATAACTCGCGGACGGGATTGCCTATGCTTTTGATCTGAAAATAAGCATAACCTCCGCCCTGTACAATAGGCCCACGAATGGCAACAATAATGAAGTCGGAAGACAATGGCTCCATTAACCGAAGCATGTCCTGTTCATCTGATCCCATGCCGTGCAAGGCAAAAATAACGGGATATTGCTGGTCTTTATCATAATGGGGAGGTAGCTTCACCTCATGAATATAAGTAGAATTCAAACCAATACACCTCCAGGTGAGATATGTGTTACGAACAAATGAAATGTATCAATATAAACAAACTCCAAATTATCAGGCAATGTACATGATCATAAAAAAGTTCACTAATATAAAAATAATATTCTTATTGATGAACAAAATTTATCATGCTTTCATTGTAGGGTCAACACTTTTTTTGTATGATGAAAATATGTTTTGTATAAGGGAACTTGGAATGAGCATCAGTGTGGTGTATTTTTATTTCTGTAGAGGAGGGCGTGAAGAAGATGATGAAACATATCGTACCTATTCTTAGAATTTTTGATGAAGCGAAGGCAAAGGAATTTTACACGGATTACTTGGGGTTTAACGTGGACTGGGAACATCGATTTGAGGCAGATATGCCACTGTACATGCAGGTATCGCAGGATGAGATTATCATTCATCTGTCCGAACATCACGGAGACTGTACTCCGGGTGCGGCATTACGTATTGAGACGGAGCATCTGGAGGAGCTGCATGAGCGGATTTCTTTGCAAAAATATAAATATGCGAGACCGGGTATCGAAAAAACGCCTTGGGATTCACGGGAAATGACGATTACCGATCCGTTTGGCAATCGGCTTGTTTTCGTAGAGGCATCGGTTGAGTCTTGAATGTGAGGAAATGACAGTAAGATAGAGGGAAGGGCAGTACTATGGATATTGGCTTGGCCATTCGAACGATACGCAAACAGAAACAGATTACGATCATGCAGTTGTGTGAGGGGACAGGGTTATCCAAGGGGTTCATCAGTAATGTAGAAAATAACAAAACATCACCGTCTATCGCTACATTGGAGAGCATCGCGGACTATCTGGGCGTACCGCTGCCTTACCTGTTGCTGACATCAGAGCAGCGTATGAATGTGGTGCGCAAGCATGAACGCAAGGAGACCACAGCAGGTAGCGGACAGATCAAAGTACAGCAGTTAACCGCCAAAGGTGCGATGCGCATGTCGATTGTAGAGCTACCGCCAGGTGCTTCGACGGGACTTAGCAAACATGCGGGCGAGGAAAGTCATCTGGTACTGCAAGGTGTCATCCAAGCGAAGCAGGGGGAAGATATCGAGACGTTGGAAGAAGGAGATTCGTTTACATGGAACGCGATTGTACCACATGAAGTGACCAATATTGGCGAGGAACCCGCCGTTGTGCTGATTGCGGTGTCCAAGGAATTGGAGCTCGATCATCTGTTGAACCAGTGAATAGGGCGGGCATGTGAGGAAATGGACGCAGAGTAAAACAAGATGTATACCGCCTACGTTTGTTACTCATGATTGAATCGCACGTATTTACAGAAGTATAAAAAGGTGAGGGACACTTATCCCTCACTTGATCTAGTCAATCTGTTCATCTCTGTGAACCGTGAAGGAGATACTCGATTTGAAAAAGCTTATCATCTTTTTTTTAGTAATATCGTTCTCTCTCTCCATATTTGTTAGTTTCGATGCTTACGATCAAAAGGAACGCAAACAGATGTATCTACTGGAACAGAAAATAGGCTCTGTATTTTTTATGCCAGATGGAGTGGGTTTGTCTGATCCCAATGATATATATCCTATCTTGTTAAGTTCCTCTTCAGAAATGAATATCAATCTGATAAGGCCAGCCATTAACAATAAACCTAATCAGCAGATGGAGTTGGTAAAATACATATTACTTAATGGACCAACGACTCTATTTAATTATATCACTCTAAAGTCTGGGGAATATCTAAGTACTGAACAGACGAAGAGTGACAAAGCTTACTTGTCCACATCACAAGACCATAGCGCACATCAAATTGGAATCATCCAGGATTTTGCAGGCAATGATAGCATATCTGTTAGGCCATTAAGAAGTTCTTTTGATTATTTGCCTGTAAGCGGCTACTACTACATAGAAGGAAATCAAGATAAGCTGGCGAGTTTTTTGGAACGATTAGCCGAGAATACCAATCAATACTTTAAAACCAACAACATGAATATTACGGTATCACCCCAAACTTTTATGAACATGTCTTCTCCAAGGGATGTTTACAGCGTTACTTCAAATACAGACATCCAGCTACTATATTATGTACTAGTTATTATTACTGTTTTTTTTGTTCTCTACTACACGTTCCAGGAAACCAAACGTCTGGGAATTTACAAATTATTCGGATATTCTTTAGGCAAGATGTGGTTTGAATCCATCGGAAAATCGGTTGTGTACGTATTCTGCACTATAATGCTATTATCCATTCTTCTGGCATTTTTCATTCCGGGTAGTAGCTCTCGGTTCATTTATGACCTTATTTATCAACAATGCTTGCTATGTCTAGTAATCGTAGTCTTAACGATGCCTGCTTATACGCGTATGGCCCGTTTTAATGTGATCCATGCAATAAAGAATAAAAAAGGGACCTCCTTCGTCCTCTTTATTAATCTACTACTCAAAGTGGTGGTAACCATTGTGGTTATATCATCTAGTGTTAATATGGTTACCAACTATAAAGCGGTGAAGAATGAAGAATCTGCACTTCGCCAATGGCAAAAAAGTAATAAGTTCGGAGTTTTCTACCCTGTAAACATTGGTTATGATTCCGTCGATTTTCAAAATGGCTCGACACAATTCATTCGCACAACTACTAATTACTTATATCCTTTGCTCAATCAGATGGGCTCCGTGCTAGTTAACGCTCGATCATATGAAACAACAGCTTTAGAACTCGACCAAAACTATGAGGGGCATCGTTCCTTATCTGTGAATCCTAATTATCTTAATGAGTTTCCTGTGCATGATGATAAAGGGCAAATGATTAACATTTCCGAAAACGAAACGGATTGGATTATACTTGTACCTGAACGTTTAAAAGGTCAGCAACAGGAGATTCTAAGTTTTTTTCAAACGGAACGTAAACAAAGAGTTAAGTTTGATAAGCAGACTTTAGGAGTGGATGTACCTGAAACAGTGGCTTCCCCTAAAATTCGTATAATTTGGACAACAGATGGACAAGAAGTATTTAGCTTCAACACGGATGTCTACCCACAAAACAATAATAATATTCTCGACCCAATTATTCAGGTGGTTACACTCAAGAATAGTCTACTCGGAGATCGAGATGCCATTTTGGGTGGCGGAAGTACGGATCCCTTAAAAGTAAAATTAATAGATGGTGACACACAAAAAACGTATATGTCAATGAAGTCCTCTCTAAGACAGCTTAAATTGGATGATAACCTTCATTACGTAATCACCGTTGACCAATATATAGCGACTAAGCTATACCATCTGAAGGCTCAGTTTTACACTGCCTCACTTTCATTAGTTATTAGCATGTTTATTCTTATTCTTCTACTGCTTCAAAACGTATCTATTGTCTTTAGTAAATATCAGCAAAAATTTATTATAAGAGGAATTTTTGGTCTCTCTATACCGAGGAAATACAAGGAGTTTTTTGTTTTATTCATTGTGACATGGACTATATCATTACTAGGGGTTATTTATACAGAACATGCTTATTGGGCTCTGGCTATTCTTATATGTTTTTCTCTTTTAGCATTAGAACTATGGGGTTCATTAGTCTGGTTGAAAAGAATCTGGCGAAAGCATATCACCCAAGTTATAAAGGGAGGAGGACAGTGACTTGAATCAAAATTCCATTTATGAACTCCATAATGTCAGTAAATCGTATGGTGACAACAAGGTAATACAGAACTTTGATCTAACGATTTATCAGGGGCAACTGATTGCGATTACAGGTAAAAGCGGCTCAGGCAAAACGACATTAATGAACTTGCTAGGTATGTTAGAGCAGCCTGACGAAGGCTCCGTGAAATTTAAAGGAATTACTGCACCTAAGCTGGGAAGCCGGGAACAAATGTATATCCTAAGGAGTAACATATCCTATTTATTTCAGAACTTTGCCCTGATCGAAAATGACCATGTGAGCAACAATTTAGAGGTTGCGCTGGCCTATAGCGGTCAATCAAAAAAGGAAAAACAACGCTTAAAGATCAATGCTTTAGAGAAAGTAGGCTTGGACATTCCATTGAATAAAAAAGTGTATGAGTTATCTGGAGGAGAACAGCAGCGTCTGGCATTAGCTAGAATTTTATTGAAACCTTGTGATGTTATTTTGGCTGATGAACCAACGGGATCACTAGATTCCATAAATCGCAATTTTGTTTTGAATACACTGCATGAGCTTCACCAGGACGGTAAAACCATTATTATAGTGACGCATGATGATATCGTTGCAGAACAATGCGAACGAACGATAAGTTTATAAATGACAAATACAATACATGAAGTACTACGAATAGGAGAAGGCAGACTATAATTTCTTGGGTTCTCCAAGAAATTCACTTCATTTTCTAAAGTCTTATAGTACTGGCAAAATCCTAGTGCCCATAGTTTTATCAATCCATCGTGTATCAAAAAAAGCACCCATCAAGGTGCTTTTTTGATTCTAATAATGGAGGTGAGCCGGGGGCAGTCGAGCCCCTGTCCAAAGATAACGACACATAAGCTTCTACGGGTGTAGTCACAGTTATGTGACGAGTATCAGTATTGAGCCAAAACAGGATTAGCCCAAGCAGGAATAAGGTCCACACGATAGATCAAGTGTTCTTTCATAATTTCCGCTACAATGATAGGCTCGTATGTATTATCAATGATGACAACTCGATCTGCAATGGCTAAAGCTGGTGTGAGGTTCTTCAATGACTCACCATATCGATAACGGATATCTTCTTCAGCAATCCAATGACCACCCTGCTCATAGAGGCACCAGATTCTTTAGCTTGTTTACGTGCATGTTGATTTGCCTTCTTTAAAATTTCTTGGAGCTGTTCTCGATTCTCAAACATCTTGAATCCCCCAATCTAAATGTCATTCCTAAATGCAACTTGATTATATCATAAACAGAAAAACCACCAACCAGAATGCTGGTTGGTGGTGTCTTCATTGCATACATTAATTTATTGGTAGAAACCTTCATTCACATCTTATTGTGGATTGGTTGTCCAGATGCCTGCTGCTTTGACGAATACACGATCAGACAGCTTGAGTGTTGCCAGCGCAAGCTCGGCTACATCTTCGGCTTGCATCATGCGCTCTTCGTCTCCGATTTTGAGTCCGGCATTTACAGCCAGTTCGGTGTTCACAGTGCTTGGCGTCAATGCGGTAACACGAATGTTGGATTTACGAACTTCCTGCATTAAGGATTCCGTCATGCCAAGCAATGCGAATTTGGAGGCACAATACGCTGAACCTGTAGCGAATCCACGCTCACCTGCTGTTGAAGCAATGTTAATGATGCTGCCGCTGCTTTCTTTGATCATGCTTGGAAGCACGGCACGTGTCACATAGTATGTACCCATGACATTCACATGCAAGATGCGTTCCCACTCTTCAGGGTCCATTTCCAGCAGTGTCCCAAAGCTTCCGATCCCTGCATTGTTAATGAGGATATCTACAGCTCCGAGTTCAAGTTCAATCGCAGCAACAGCTGCTTCAGCTTGAGTGCGATCCGAGATGTCAGCTGCAGCACTCGTTACTTTTACGCCATATTGCTGGCTTAAGGACTCTTGAAGAGCTTGCAGATCGGAAGCCGTGCGGGCAATCAGTCCAAGATGAACGCCTTCTTTGGCGAGTGCTTCAGCGATGGCGCGTCCAATACCTTTACCGGCACCTGTGATAATAGCTGTTTTATTTTTAAGTTCCATGGGAATATTCCTCCTCAGCATTTGGGTTAGCACTTGATTATACTATACTTTACCCAACGATCGGAAATATGCTTCATCACCATTTATCGTGCTTGAGTAATTTTAATGCTGCCTGAGGTTGTGCGTGCCTTGATTAATTCCTGGCTTACCCTCGGTGATTCAGGTATATTAACATCTCCAGAAGTGGCCTGGGCATCATAGATACCCTTAAAATCAGGAGCTGTCTGGATGAAGATGTCTCCCGATGTTCCGGAAGCGTTAATGGAAGCTGCATGTGACTGTTCAATATGGATACTGCCCGAAGTGAATTCGGCATCCGCAGCACCGTTTAATTTCGTAATCTCGATATCTCCTGATTGGATCTTGGTGCTTACCTTTCCCACGACCTGTTCTGCAGTAAAGCTTCCTGATGTTTGTTTTACGGTCATATCGCCATTAATCCTCGAAGCTTCAATATCCCCCGAGGTCAATGACAACTCAATATGAGGAACTTTGATTTCTTGTAAACGAATGGAGCCCGATGAGTTTTTCATCTCCAGTGATTGAGCATTTAACCCGGTCAGATCCCAGTCACTTGAGGAGGATTGCAATGTGACATCATTCAAGTGATATTCTTGTGGTAAAGCTACTGTAATTTTAGAATCTTGATCATCCCAATGGAAGGTGAGAAATTGGAAAGGTTCACGCTGGTTCTGTCCTAGCTTGAATGTGCCATTGACGAGCTGTGCTTGTTCGAAACTTTCAATTACCGTGGAATTCCATTTGCCGTCCACTTCGATGTATGCTTGGTCATCCGGGCTGACAACAAATTCGATATCCGCTCCAAAGTTACCATGCATCTGAAGGTTCTGTAGTTCTCCCTGAGAGAAATCCCACCGTTTGGCGTAAGACTCCCGTTTATCTCCGAACTGAAAACCATAGATCGATGTTCCAAGTAAGCCTATTCCAATACAGACGATAGCCAGTGCAATCCACTTTTTCGTACTCATACGGATACATCCCCTTTTATCACTCTTGCATTCCAACGGATATATTGAAGTGTGATGTTTTTAAATGCCCTAAAAACAAATTTAGACGCGATGGCAAATAAAATGCCGATGCCGAACAGACCAATAGCAACAAAAATCTCTGCTTTTTCGAGGTGATTCAGGAACAGATAGTCGACAGCAGCAGCAACAGGAGCCAGAGTCAGTAAGGACATACTTGCTATAGTGAGCCATACTGACCAGAGACTAAGACCAATGGGGATCACAAACATCAGATTAAGGAAGATCAGGCCGGTAGCCACAAAAAAATTCCGAGTTGCCCGATTTCTGCTCTCTGGTGATCGCATCTCTTTGAACATGGTCGCGTAGAAGGGGTCCATAGCAGACATCTCAGCATTCGTACGAGTATCGTACCGTTCACCGAGGGCTTCGCGAGCTATTTCTTCCGGGCGACCAAGCTCTTGTACGATCTCCTCCTCTGATTTGCCTTCACGTAGCCCCATAGTAAAATGCTGATCATAATCCGTGAGCAGTTCGGCCCGTTCCATTTGATCCATCGGATGTAAATACATCTCCATGGCCTGCATAAATTGTTGTCTATTCATCTTGGGTTCCTTCCTCTATCAGATTTGCGACATTGCGCACAAAAGTCTGCCATTCCATCGTTAATGCTGTCATATATTCAAGGCCTTTATCAGACAGGCGATAATATTTGCGCGGTGGTCCCTCAGTGGATTCTTGAAGATAAGTTGAGCAGTACCCATCATTCACTAGTCGGCGAAGTAATGGATATAGTGCGCCTTCAGCTACTTCGATATGTTTGGAGACCGCCTGAGCCAGTTCATAGCCATACCGATCCTGACGATGAATCAAGACCAAAACGCACAGCTCCAGCACTCCTTTTTTGAACTGGATATTCACATTCACACAGGTTCCTCCTCGGTTGTTTCGATGCTCACTAGTATGTATTATTCAGTAGTGTTGAATTCATCATAGCATTCGGTAGTATTTAATGCAAGGTAGTGTTTATAAATCACTTCTACATCAGTATACGTACAAAAAGGATCGGTTACTTCCGTCTGGAGACGGATAACCGATCCGGTCTAAGTGATGAGATGTACGGTATGGTGAGCGTACGTTTCATCAGATGGGGTAGAGGTGTACGTTTGCATTTCAAACTGCTTCCTTGTTTTATGTCGTGCACTTACCCGAAGTTACTGCTGCTGCACATCCAGAACAGGCAAGTCTTCTACAGCAGGGCCTTCGATCACGTGACCTTCATAATTGAAACGAGAGCCATGACACGGGCAGTCCCAGGAACGTTCCCCATTATTCCACTCCACTTCGCATCCCAAGTGGGTGCAGGTGGTGTCCACCAGGAACAGCTTACCACTTGTGTCCTTATAGGCACCGGCCCTTTTACCGTTATGACGCACGACTGCGCCTTCGTCGTTGCCAAGCTCGTTTATATTTTTGTGCACGATACCAACTTTGCCTACGATTAACTCCTTCGCAACATTGACGTTTTCTACGATAAAGTGTTTGAAACCCGGGTCTGCCTTGAATCTTGCCGGATCAAATACTTCTGCGTGCGGGTTAGCTCTTCCGGTAATCCGCTCAGCCAGCAGATGTCCAGCCATCGTGCCTGTGGTCATGCCCCATTTGGCAAAGCCTGTAGCGACATAGACCCGTTCATGCCTTCCGGTAATCGGACCGATGTAGGGCACTTTATCTATGGAAATCAGATCCTGGGCTGACCAGCGAAACGGGATATTACGAATCCCAAACGTCTCGGCTGCATACTTTTCCAGACGCTCGTAGTGACCGAAGGTACAGATGCCTTGTCCGGTTTTATGATTTTCTCCGCCGAACAGAATATGCTCTTTACCATTATGGATAACAGCACGAAGTGAACGGGCAGGATCATCATCGGAGATGTACATGCCGCCTGCATAGGGCTTTTCAGGCTCAACCATCACCGCATAGGAGCGCTCAGCATGAAGTCGCGTAAAGTAAAATCCAGGATCGTATACAGGAAAATGGGAAGCGACAACGATATGCTCTGCCGTCACGAATGAACCATTATAGGTTCTTATTTTCAGAGAGGCTTCTTCTTCCACATCGGTGACCGTTGTATGTTCATACACACGAACCCCTTGCTTTACGGCTGAAGCAAGCAAGTAATGCAGGTAAGCTAACGGGTCGAAACGTGCTTGCCCAGGCATACGAATGCCTGCTCTGGCTGGGACGGGGATCGGGAGCGGGTCTATCCATTCTCCAGGGATACTTAGTTTACCGTAAGCGGTTAACTCGATCTCCAGCTTTTTGATATTGTCCTCGGATTGAATGTAGACATAGGCATCCTCATCGGCCCATTGGCATTCAATCTGCTTTTCCTTGACCAGACTTCGCATCCAGCTCGCTGCATTCGCATTTCCTTCATAGTACATCCGTGCCTGCTCATGTCCGAAGTGATGCATGATTTCATCATAGATGACGCCATGCTGTGCAGATACTTTAGCCGTTGTATGACCAGTTGTGCCGTCCAGTACTTTTCCAGCTTCAAGCAAAACCACACTCAGTCCAGACTGGGCAAGCAAGTAGGCTGTAGTAATACCCGCGATTCCGGCTCCAATAATCGCTACATCAGCCGTTGTATCCTCTGTTAATTTTGGATAAGATTCGAATGTATTCGCGGCACGCCATAAGGATTCGGGAACCGGCGGCAAGTTTGTCTTCAACTGCTCATTGTTATTCATGGATTGGTTTCCTCCTAAATCATGATTACAGCATAATAGGGGACATTCAAAAGCCGAAGTCCCTGTACTTCTAATCAGGATTGCCAGAGTATGCCAGAAAAAAACGAGCACCCGCATATTTTACGCAAGCAAGAGGAATATCTTCTTGGAATGCCCCTCTGTTTTTTTATATCAGAATGTTTTATAGTAAGATTATCGAAACCGTTTTAGATTATTGATTTATTTTTCTTTGTATTTAGATATATCATGTTATATAAAGGTTTTTTTCTTATTTTAGAGGAGTAATTCAGCAATTGTATACCGATTATTAAGAATTAAAATGTATTCGCTATCATAATGAATGAATACTATTTAATAAAAGGAGATTTGATATGACAACTCATCAAACGAAATATCCGTTTCAAGATACGTCCATGGCACTAAATGATCGAGTGAAGGATCTTGTGTCCCGCTTGACGGACGATGAAAAAATTGAATCCATGCTGCAATACCAGCCAGCCGTAGAACGCCTGGGTGTTGCTGCTTACAAACATGGAACGGAAGCTGCTCACGGCCTGGCTTGGCTCGGTGAAGCCACCTCTTTCCCGCAACCTGTAGGACTAGCATGTACGTGGGATACAGACCTGATGAAAGAGATCGGCTCCGTCATCGGAGACGAGGCGCGCGTATTTTACAAACGCAATCCTGCCGTCAACGGTCTTACCCTATGGGCACCAACAGTGGATATGGAACGTGACCCACGTTGGGGACGGAATGAAGAGGCGTATGGCGAGGACCCGGAACTGACCGCAGAACTGACAACGGCATTAGTCAAAGGCATTCAAGGTGACCATCCCAAGTATTACAAGGCTGTAGCGACACTCAAACATTTCCTGGGAAACAACAACGAGGTGGATCGCGGCAGCGGATCATCCAGCATTGATCCGCGCAATATGCGCGAATATTATTTGAAAGCATTCGAGAAGCCTTTTAAAGAGGGTGGAGCGCAGTCGATGATGACAGCGTATAACTCGATCAATGGAACGCCTGCGCTGCTGCATCCTTATGTGAACGAGATTGTTAAAGGCGAATGGGGGATGGATGGATTCATCGTCAGTGACGCGGGCGACGTGATGGGTATCAAGAATGATCATAAATATTATGATTCTCACACACCGGGTACGGTGGAGTCGGTCAAAGCAGGGATTGACAGCATCACCGATGATGCCGAACTGTCCAAGCAAGCGCTTCGTGAAGGGCTGGAGCAGGGGCTCCTGACCATGGAAGATATCGACAAAGCTTTGTTCAATACATTCCGTGTGCGATTCCGTCTAGGTGAATTTGATCCGGCAGAAGGCAATCCGTACGCTGCAATTGGCGAGGAATCCATGATGACGGAGAAAGCCAAGTCGCTGTCTCTCCGGGCGGCAAGAGAGCAAGTGGTACTACTCAAAAACGATAAAGGCAGCCTTCCATTGGACAAAACAAAAGCAGGCCAAGTCGCTGTGATTGGGCAGCTCGGCGGAACGGTCTATCGGGACTGGTATGCTGGCACGATGCCTTACAGCGTCACACCTCTGGAGGCGATTCGTAGCAAAGTGGGTAGTGATCATGTTACCTTCCAAGACGGTGACAATCGCATCACGCTTACATCAGTAGCAAGTGGAAAAAAGATGGGCCTGGTCAGAGCAGAAGGCTCACCTGTGATGGTGGTGAAAGCTTCAGAAGAAGCGGAGACATTTCGGGTGACGGACTGGGGGTTTGGCAGTTACACGTTGCAGGCGGAGAGTAATGGCAAATACCTAACCACGGATGAAGAGTCTGTTACAGCCTCAGCTAATGAAGTGTACGGATGGTTTGTCAAAGAAGTATTTCATCTGTTGCCACAGGCGGATGGTCGTGTGGGACTGACAACATGGAATAATAAAATCGTGACCACACTGAATGATGGRAATGATGAGCTCAAGGTCTCCGAAGAGTTGAAAACGTTTGGTGTAGCTGAGACATTCCAGCAAAATGTCGTAGTTAATGGGATTGATGAAGCCGTTGCTGCTGCCAAAGAAGCAGAGACAGCGATTGTGTTTGTCGGTAACAACCCGCTTGTCAACGGTAAAGAAGAAGTGGACCGTCCAAGCCTTGAACTGGCTGAATCACAGCTTCAACTAGTGCAGGCTGTATATGATGCTAACCCGAATACGGTAGTGGTCATTGTAGGCAGTTATCCATTTACCTGCAACTGGGTTCAGGAGAATATTCCGGCGATCCTCTATACGTCACATGCCGGACAGGAACTGGGGAACGCAGTCGCTGACGTATTGTACGGAGACTATGCACCAGCAGGCCGTCTGAACATGACCTGGGTGCAATCGGAAGATCAACTACCTGATATCCGGGATTATGACATTATCCAAGCGGGCCGCACGTATCAATATTTTGAAGGAAATGTATTATATCCGTTCGGACATGGTCTAACCTATGCTTCATTTAAATACAGCAATCTGGAGGTTAGTCCTGCGCAAGCGGGCAAAGATGACCGCGTGACCATTCGTGTGGATGTGACGAATACCAGTTCAATCGCCAGTGACGAGGTTGTGCAGCTGTATGTGCGTGCAGGTAAGTCCAGAGTGAAACGTCCTCTCAAAACGCTAAAAGCATTCCGCCGCCTGCATATTGAGGCTGGAGCAACAGCGACCGTTCATTTTGACCTGCCAGTTCAGGAACTGGCCATCTGGGATGTTACACGTGACTGCTATGTAGTGGAGGAAGGAATCTATTCGGTTATGGCAGCCAAATCTTCCTTGGATGTGCAGTTAGTCGCAGATCTGAAAGTAGAGGGAGAAACGATTCCTGCACGTGATCTAAGCGTGACTACACGCGCTGAGAATTATGATGCTTATCAGAGTGTGGAGCTGGATGAGTGCAAAGAGGGCGGTGCAGCTGTCCGTGTTATTGGAGAGCAAGGATGGATTGCCTTTAAGGACGCTAACCTTGGCAACGGGGCCAATGCTTTTGTGGCACGTCTATCCTCGGAACAGCAGGGAGGTATGCTGGAAGTGAGATTGGGTGCACCGGATGGTACGATTGCAGGACGTGTAGAACTGGCAAAAGGCAGTGCCCAGCAGTGGTCTACGGTGAGAGCTGAACTGACAGGTGCATCAGGAGTTCAGGATGTCTACCTGTTGTTACCTGCGGGGGTCCGTGTTCGTCATTTCGAGGTTCGTTAACCGTCAGGGTGGTATAGGAGGAGGTTAGGGTTCGGTTAGAAATAAAAGGAGGATGCTAATCTTCACGATTCCTACTCTCAATAAGTATGAGGTCAACCTGTTTTTATGGGTTGGCCTATTTTTGATTTTTATATAATCGCCATTCAAAAACAGTAAATCCATCACGATATATATTATATAGTGTCATATCATTTGCTGAATGCAAAGGTGGAGAGAGGAGTCAATCCGAACTCATTCTTTATCAGGACGGATATGTAAGCTAGAAAAGTAAAGGAAAAGGGGAATCTGCAATGTTACGCTACTTTCGCAATCGAAGTTTAGTTTTCACCAGTTCTGTCCTGATTGCCATCATTTTGTTTGTCATGATCATCCTGATGAGTGTGTTGAATTTCAAACAAAGTCAGCAAGCTTACTACGAAGAAATCAATCAAGTAGGCAAGGCGCTGTCCAATCAGCTTCAGCTCAACCATAAATGGGTAGAACAAGCGAATCAGCAACTGGAGGCTTCACCTAAGCCAACATCTCCCGAACTGACGTCATTGAAAGAACAACTCGATGCGATGACCGGTGTTGCCTCTATCGCAAACGCTTATATATTCAAATCGGATATTATCGAACGTGATGGGAAACAGATCTTAACTGGGCTGCAAGTCAATCAGGCTCTCTATGAAATGGATATGGTCCCCGGTGTCGAATATGAAATTCCAGAAGTAGTTCAAGATACATATGATCATGTATTCCAGAACGGAACCGCTTTTACAGAATCTTACACGGATACTGCAGGGACGTGGGTGACCTATCTAAGCACGATTAAAGATGATACGGGTAAGACGATTGCTATTTTTGGTCTGGATTTGGATGCAGCCCAAGTCAAGCAGGATCAGATGTGGATGTTTTTGTACAGTCTGGGGAGTGGATTTGCCATTGCAGTCATCATGATTCTAGTTATGGTCATTCTGGCTCGCATTGTACTTCGACCATTACAGAAGCTGGCAGACGTATCGAAGCAGGCAGCCGAGGGCAATCTGACAGTCAGCCTGGATGTACGCAATAACAATGAGATCGGCCAAACTGCCAACGCATTTAATCTTATGCTTGGGGGGCTAAAGCAACTGATTACAGGTATTCAGTCCACTTCTGCGAGTGTGACCCGCTCAGCTGCGGATCTGCAGCTGAGTTCAGAACGCACCACTGAAGCTTCACAAGAGATTACTGAATCGATGTTGCAGGTGTCCTCCGGGGCAGAACAGCAACGACAATCTACGAATGAGTGCCAAGAGTCCATAGGTGAGATGGTCATTGGCATTAAACGAATCGCCGACTCATCACAGGTGGTTGCTGAGCTAGCTTCCGATGCAACGGATTTAGCCAGCCGAGGTGAGACAGATATTACAACGATGGTCGATCAGATGCAGAAGATCGAACATAACATGTCCGGTACTGTTGTGGTTCTTCATGATCTTCAACAACTGAACAGCAGTATCGGGGGAATCATGTCTATGATTCGAGATATTGCCGAACAAACGAGCCTGCTTGCACTTAATGCGTCCATTGAGGCAGCTAGAGCAGGGGAGACCGGGAGAGGATTTGCGGTGGTTGCGCAGGAGATTCAGAAGCTTTCGGCTCGCTCCAAAGAGTCTTCTGATCAGATTGACCAAATTTTGCAAGGCATTCTGAATCACACGGAGAAGGCCGTAACCTCCATCGAAGAGTCGGTAGATGTTGCTAAACGGGGTGCCGAGACATCCGTAGTAACAGCAGAAACCTTCCGCCAGATCGTCGAATCTATTCAGAAGGTATCCGGACAAGTCTACGAGGTATCCGCCGCATCCGAGCAAATGTCAGCCAGCAGTGATCAGATTGCTGCTTCCCTGGAACATCTGGGTACCGTGGCCACGGATTCATCCGGCAATGCGAACAAGGCCCGCGCATCTTCAGAAGAACAACTGGCGCTTATGGAAGAGGTATCAAGTCTCTCCCATGAGCTGAGAAGTTTGGCTTACGAACTGAACCAGGTCATCCAAAGGTTCCAGGTATAACCAAGATTCTAAGGATAGTGTATAACGGATATTCTACAACAGATGATAAGCAGGCTCTGAACCCGCGGAAAGCGGCAGAGCCTGTTTTTTTGATGCTCGCAATTATTGCTCATTTTGACCTATAAAAAATGAAAAAATGAAAAAATGAAAAAACATCGTTACATCGCACCAATCTGCAATGTAACGATGTTTCCGGATGTCTGTGTTGCACGCACATCAATCAAACGCTGATTCCGGCTTCCGCGGAAGGGCAGAGACACATCGCGTTCAGCTGCAACGTAACGCCCGTCGATAATCACGTCACATAGCTGTGCAAGCGCTGCTCTCTCCGGGTCGGCGATGAGTTCTTCATATTCGAATCCCGTATAGGCCCATACCGTCAAATCTGGCCTTGCATCCCGAAACTGACGTACCCACCGAGTACATGCTGCTGCTGAGAAAAAGGGGTCACCCCCGCATAACGTCACGCCATCCAGCAGCGGATGGTTCGTGACCTCCTGCAAAATCTGCTGCTGCCGTTCTTCTGTGAAGGGTTCCCCTGCCCGGAAACTCCATGAATCCGGGCTGAAACACCCTGGACATGCGTGACGGCATCCGCTGATGAACAGCACTGCGCGTAGGCCCGTTCCTTCGTTGACCGATTCGGGAATGTAACCAAACAGATTCACCGGTGTTTCACCCGATCCCGCACTTCGGCCTGCTTCGCAGCATTGAAGCGTACCTTGTAATCTCCTGTCAGATAACCGGTTACACGGCGCAAGCGCTGGAAGTGAACCTCATTTTCGTGAACTTCACATCCCGGACAGGTATCACCGATGACCCCTTCATACCCGCATTCAGGACAGCGATCAATTGGATGATTAATCGAGAAGTAACCGATATCCTGTGCCAGTGCGTACTGTACGATGCGCATAAAGGCTGCTGTATTCGCCCGTACATTGCCGTCAAGTTCAACATAAGAGATGGCTCCGGCATTACACAGAGCATGGAATGGAGCCTCCAGTTCAATCTTACGGTAGGCAGGTAGGTTATGATAGACCGGGATATGGAACGAGTTCGTATAATATTCACGTTCATTCACACCAGAGATCGGGCCGTAACGGGCTCGGTCTATTTTGGTGAATTTGCCGGACAAGCCTTCTGCAGGTGTCGCAAATAGCGTGACGTTCAGGTCATACATCTCACTCATCCGATCGCAGAACTCTCTCATCGTGCGAATTACATGCAGTGCTTCTCGATGCACATGCATATCTTGTCCATGATGGCGTCCATACATAGCAGTCATACATTCAGCGAGTCCGATGAATCCAAGTGACAACGTACCGTGTTTCAACAGGTCAGCAACCGGCTCGTCCGGTTCCAGCTTCTCTCCACCTTCCCACACTCCCTCACGCATCATGAAGTCCGATGATTTGGCAGGCTGTTTTTTCTGAATGTTATAACGGTGCAGCAACCCGTCCACGGCATTGTGCATGATTTTATCCAGAGCTGCATAGAATCCTTCCCGATCCGCGACAGCACGATTGTTCTGGCAGATACCGAATCGAATCCCGAGTTTCACCAGATTGACCGTATTGAAGGACAGGTTTCCTTTACCACTTTGCCGATTCCGTCCAAACCGATCCGCTAGGGTACGTGTGCGACAGCCCATGGTAGCAATGATCGTATCTGGGTCTTCCGGGTGATAGTAAGGTAGATTAAACGATGCGTCCACATTGACAAAGTTAGGGTACATCCGCCGTGAAGAACAGGTTACCGCGAGGCGAAACAAGTCATAGTTCGGGTCGCCCTGAGCCTGATTAACTCCTTGCTTGCATTGAAAAATATGCTGTGGAAATACAGGCGTTTCCCCATGTCCAAGCCCACGAATCGTTGCTTCCAGCAGGGAGCGGGACACGAGGCGACCCTCAGCTGATGTACACATGCCATAGTTTAGTGATGTAAAAGGAATCTGCCCGCCTGCCCGGCTGCTCATCGTATTCAAGTTATGTATAAGAGATTCAGCGGCTTGTCCTGTCTCCAGCTCTGTTTCCTCACTTGCATAAGCAAAAGCCCGCGGGCACTGCTGCTTCGCGTCGGCACTGTCCAGATGTAGCTGCTCGTCTGCTAGCGAAGCCTGCTCGTCAAAGAAGCGTTGCCCTTTGCGGAAATGTTTGATGAACGAACGACGTACATAAGGCGCCAAGTCCCAGTCAATTTTGTTGGCAGATACACCGCCATACTGGCTGTTTTGCTGGGATTGGAAGATGATTGCAACCAGAGCCATCGCAGACATGATCGTCTGTGGTGTGCGGACCGATCCATTCCCCGTATTGAAGCCGGAAGCGAGTAATCGATCGAATGGAATGAAGATACAGTTGGTTGTTCCAAGGGCATACTGATCCAGATCATGTACATACAGGTCGCCATTCTCAACAGCATCCGCAAGTGCTACTGGCAAGACATGACGCATGGCATGCCACTTGGCTGTCTCCGATCCAAGCCTGCTCATCTTGCCGCTGAACGAATCTCCATTCAGGTTCGCATTTTCTCTCAGCGTATCAGCGTCTTCTGCGCCAATAATACGTCTTCCCAGGTCAGATAAAAGATCGGTTGCCGGTGGTGCGGCATGCTCAAGCATAGTCATGTAACGTGCCTCCTAAATGATTTTTGAATAGATTATAATTTGATTAATATATGAGTTATATACTACATGTAGTTTTTTATTATCCATTTATAAACTATATGTGGATTTTTGGGTGTGATTATGATCACACCTCCTGTGAGGGAGAAGAGCATCTTCCGAGATTTGGCGCGGGTTTGAGGTTCCCAAAATTCAAACGGAGGGGTATAATTTCTATTTACTCTGCAAGTATAAACTTATAGGTCAGATACCGTGGATCGAAGTATTTGTTCAGATCTGCTCGGTGAGAAAAGAGGTTACAGGCACCAGGATGATTCTCTTGTACTTCTGTGGTGTTAAACATATAAGTATAGTTTGTGACAATCGTTCGGATTCCCCGGCAGATCCTGCATGTGAATCAACATTCTGATCGGTGAACTTAATATAGCAGCTAAGACAAACAAAGAGGGGTTGGACCATGGGGACGGTAGAAGGCATTAACCAAGGCTTCTATGAAAATATTGAAGAAGCAGCGGCCCATATTGTGGACGTATTAAGTGGCATATTAAGAGTGAATACCATCTTCGTAGCCACGAATGACGGAGTGACTAATGTCATTTTGGAAGCCTTCAACCGCAAGGAAGAATTAATTGTCAAAGGGACTGCACTTCCTTTTATGGAATCTTACTGCAGCCTGGTCCTTAGAGAAAATAACAGTGTTGTTACCATTCCGGATACCACCGAGCATTCGGTAACACGATCAATGAATGTCACGGGTGGATTGGGTAATCGATTTTTCGTAGGAGTACCTATTGTACGTAGAACAGGTGAAGCCTTTGGAACGATATGCATAATGGACGATCCAGGGTATAACATCAGTGAAACCGATATGAAGACGCTGAAAGCTATGGCTGTATTTCTGGGATACGTCGTTGACCTGGAGAGTGCGCTGCACGTTCAGGAGCAGAGACTCAGCGATTCAGAACAGTTGCAAGAGAAATTACAGGCTGAGAAGGAACGTGCTGAATCCGAGGCCATGACCAAGACACAGATGCTCAAACTGATGAGTCATGAGATCCGCAATCCACTGAACGGCATTTTGGGATTGACGGATCTGATGCGGACACCCGACATGTCGGAGGAACAAGCTGAGTATGTGAATATGATCGAAACGAGTGGAAACATTTTGCTTTCACTGCTCAACAATATGATGAATTTTAATATTAACGAGGCGGGAAAAACAGTTATTCATGACGATCCCTTCGATCTGGTCAGCACTATTGAGAATACCGTCTATCTCTATGCGGGCGCTGCGRCCAGCAAAAAGGTAGAACTGGGATTACACTTGAATCTGAATGTATCCCAGGTTTTCATTGGCGATGAGATTAAGCTTGGTCAACTGCTGGGCCATGTGATGCAGTATGCAATGGACTCCACCCGGGAAGGTGCCGTACTGGTGACAGCGGAGATGAAGCAAGCGGAGGTAGAGGAGACAAGTCTTCTCTTGCTCCGGATTAGATATACAGGGCAGATGTTATCCGACAACCGTTTACGAACCTCCTTCGTCAAATCCGAACCCATTAGCACGGAGAAGCTAATTGGCAGCAATTTGGGGTTGGCGGTGAGTCAGAACCTTGCCATTCTGATGCATGGTCGTATTCAGGTGAACCGTCCGAATGGGAACGAAACGGAGTTCCAGATTTCCCTGCCACTACGCAGATATTGGGATTTGCCACAGATTACAAGTGTGCAGCAACGTCTAAAAGGCAAAAAGGTGCTGCTCGCCAAAGATCCAGATATTTTGCAGGGTGTATCCACTTTGATGCGGAATTGGGAGATGGATGTGCGTATGACTTCAGGTTCAGCTACCGCATATGAATGGATCAAGGAAGGCTATAAACCTGATGTAGCCGTTGTAGATATGGGCTTGCGTGAAGGCATTACGGTTGATTTTGTCATCGCACTGAAACGGCAGCTTGAAGACTTGCCTGTCATTGTGCTCGTTCCGTACGGGATGCATATGGATATTCAGCAGACCGAGGTGTTTGAAGCCGTGCTGACCAAGCCGGTAAGACAGACCGAGCTTTTGAATGCACTGAGCATTATTTTGCCCTAAAAACGGTCTGGATTGATCAGGGCGAGCAACGAGGCTGGTAGCTCGGATTGCAGCTGGAAAGGCATGCTTCTTATCGAGCTTGGAAGAGACATGCTTCGATTCAGGTTATAACATGTAAATCTATATTGAAATTACATGAGGCACATTACTTCGGGGTGTGCCTTTTTGGCGTGTTTTTCCGGGTGTGGCTACTTAAACGTTTTTCCATTTGTTCAGGTTGGGTTACAATAGGATATGGAACTTAACTTCATCATTTCTACATTCTGAGGAGGACATGCATTCATGGAATATCGCAGGCTGGGTGGAAGCGGACTGAAAGTAAGCGAGATCAGCTTAGGAAGCTGGTTGACGTACGGAGGATATGTGGAGCGTGAAAATGCGGTGAAGTCGATTGAAACGGCATTTGATGAAGGTATTAACTTTTTTGATACTGCTAACGCTTATGAGGGGGGAGCTGCCGAAGTATTGCTGGGTCAAACATTGAAAGCGTACTCACGGAGTTCTTATGTACTCGCAACCAAGGTGTTTAACAAAATGGGTGATGGCCCTAACGACCATGGGTTGTCCCGCAAGCATATTATGGAGCAGTGCGAAGCCAGCTTGAATCGCCTCGGCACCGATTATGTCGATAT
The DNA here is from genome assembly GCF_052114825.1 of Paenibacillus sp. 2TAF8. Lineage (NCBI taxonomy): Bacteria > Bacillati > Bacillota > Bacilli > Caryophanales > Paenibacillaceae > Paenibacillus > Paenibacillus sp. 2TAF8. Next base: position 69,112 of record NZ_JBFRFN010000012.1, on the reverse strand, counting down.
CTACTATTGCCATCGTTATCATCAGGAGACACCGATTGAGGAGACGCTTCGTGCTCTGGACGATCTGGTGCGTCATGGCAAAGTGCTCTATGTGGGTGTGAGCCAGTGGACAGCGGCCCAAATGGAGGCTGCGCTCGGAACAGCAGACCGTCTGTTGCTGGATCGCATTGTCGTGAATCAACCGGTATATAATATGTTTGATCGGTATATTGAGAGCGAGATCATTCCTTTAGGTGAACGTAAAGGCATCGGACAAGTTGTTTATTCTCCACTTGCACAAGGTTTGCTGACAGGGAAGTATACGTCGGTCTCCGATATTCCGGAGAATAGCCGCGCAGCCAAGCTTGGCTGGGATGAAGGGAAAATCAACGCAGATCGTATCGGCAAAGTACGCCAATTAGTCGAGGTTGCAGACAAGCTGAACCTGAAAGTGGGACAACTGGCACTGGCCTGGATCTTGCGGCAAAATAATGTTTCCAGCGCTCTGGTCGGAGCGAGCCGTCCGGAACAGGTTAAAGAAAATGCTGCAGCTTCTGGAGTTAAGCTGGATACTGCTATTATTGCAGAGATTGAACAAATTCTGGCCTAGGGTGATCACTCGAGGATATGTAAGAGCTGGAACGGGTTTAAGGTATGGAAAAGGGATGTCCTGCTTGCCTTGGTTGAGGCAGAAGGGCATCCCTTTTGTCGGTAAGACGTTCATTTCAAAATGGATCATTATCCACAACCGTGATGTTGCGGGGCGGCAGAGTGCAGACTCTGTTGCGTCCCGTGTTTTTGGCTTCATACAGTGCACGGTCAGCCTGATCAAACAGGTCGTTGTCATCGTGGTCATCACAGTGATCAGGGTAAACGGCTACACCAATGGAGATGGTCAGTTTTACCGTCTGCCCATCAGGAAGTGTAAAAAGAAAACGGCCTACGGCTTTCCGTACAGATTCTGCGATAGCCATCGATTGGTGGTATCCGCAATCGAGCAGTAGAATCGCAAACTCCTCTCCGCCGTTGCGGGAGACGAGATCGGTGGAACGTGCATGTTCTACAAGCAATTGCCCAAGCTGCTTCAATACTGCATCTCCGGCAGAGTGACCATACGTATCATTTACCTTTTTGAAGCGATCAATATCAATAACCAGCAGGGACAGCTTCTGATGATACTGCCTTGCATGCTGAAGCTCTGACTCTAAGGACTGTTCGAACTGACGCCGATTGCTCAGATCGGTCAGATGGTCGGTGGAGGCTCGTCTTTCCAGTAGAAATAACATCTCGTTGGATCTATTAATAAATTCCGCGATAAAATAAATGAAAAGACCGCCAGCAAAGGCGATGGTCATCTGTATCGGATATACTTTCATTAAATTACTTAAGCTGGGCGTGTTCATCAGCAATACAATAAATATCATACTCATACCTAACAGGTTCATGGTGATGATTTTGGTTAATCTGGACCATGAAGCGTACGCAAAGTACACACCAGCTAATCCGAGCAGTGTCATAATGAATGATGCATCAATAGCTGCAGAGGTAATGCCAAACATAACAATACGAAGAATCGCAATGATGATACCGCTGATGACTGAAGCCATCCCGCCAAGATATACTGCTGCAGTTACAACGGCCAAATGCCGAAGATCTACAATGGTAGTGTCATTTATATGGAATGAATAGTTCATAAGCACCGTACCGTATAGACCGAATAAAAAGCCACCGATTATCTGAACGCGCAGCGAGGGAAAAGGTAAACGAATGCTGTAGTATTTGGCGATAATTCCTGAGATGTACAGAAAGGTAATTATCACACAGAGATTGACAAAAAACGTGCTTAACAACCAGCATCCCCCCTTTTACGCACATCACTCTATTTTATCTGAAAATCGGTGTGGTAGCGAACCATATAATCCCAAATGTTTGGAGGGTTTGGTTCTAAATCGCTATAAAATTCCAAAACAGATGCGGATAGGACGTGTTGACTTCGCTATACATTAAGATTTATACTTAATCTAAATCAAAATTCTGTTTTGTGATCCAAAAAGATGAAGCGAACGACAGTGTTCGAAAACGAATATACACTTGAAGAACAGTATAAAAAGGGGACTTGGTTGTGAAAACTTTAAATCTGACGATACAACGGCAAGCGGTGTATGATGTCGTACGTAAATCAGAAGACCACCCAACAGCTGCCGATGTGATGAATCGGCTTGTAGAGCAGGGGTATAATCTGGCTTATGGCACCGTATATAATTCTCTTCGATATTTAACAGACAAAGAGCTGATCAGAGAGCTTAAACTTGGCGAAACAGCAAGCCGATATGACGCCCGAATGGATGATCACCAGCATATTATGTGTGAAGTATGCGGTAAAGTGGATGAGGTGATGACAGAGGTTCCTCCACAATGGATGAAGCAGGTAGCGGCAGAAACCGGTTATACAATTGATCATGCACATGTGGTATTTGGAGGTGTCTGCGGGGAATGCAAAACCAAACGGGTCAAGTAAAAGTAAAATGGTCAGGCCGCCGTTTGCCGCTTCGGGTCAAACCTGCTCTGGCAGATTCCGAAACTGTACCGCTCGTGGATAATTGCCCGATCACCAGACGTGTCATTCTGATCAGTCCGATGCCTGGTCAGGTGCATGAGCTGGTGAAGGCTTTGACAGATAGCTGCTTTGACGTACTTGTGTTCCATCGCTGGGAACCAGATCTTCATGAACGTCTTGTTTTTGATCTACTGATCTACGATCTCTCCGTTGCTGGAACAATCGATGCATTTACGGGAATCCACAGCCGGTTGAACCGTGAGGCGGAGCATACGACACCTTGCCTCTACTTGGTGGGAGAGAAGATGATTGGCAGTGCAAGCGGCCCGATGCTTCAGGAGGAGCTACTTGTATGGCCTGCACGTCCGCAGGAGGCACTTTACCGGGTACAGCGCATGATTGGCAGCAGTCCCGTAATGCCAAAGCGTGCTTTTTTACCTGAAGAGGGGCAGCGGATCGGATTCAAAGACTTGACGCTGGACCGGGAACGGATGAGCGTTCAGCGGGACCATGATCGCATTCATCTGACCAAGACCGAGTATGATCTTCTGCTTAAGCTAATTGATGCCAAAGGTGCAGTTATCTCGCGTGAAGAGATGCTTAGCGATATTTGGGAGACTGATTTTACAGGTGGAAGCAATGTGGTGGATGTTCATATCAAAAGCTTGCGCAAAAAATTGGGCGACAATGCGTCTGCGCCGCAATATATTGTAACGGTAAGAGGCGTAGGCTACCGCTTGGCGGATTAGATAATATGAGAAAAATAGTGGTCAATGGGAGCATTTATTGGTGGGGCTACAGAACGGTTAGAGACCTCTACTGCAGATCCAAACTGACGATTATTACGGAAAATAGAGACAAGAAATATATCATTATATTTGTAACCAGAGATACACCCATTTCCGGCAGTCCTTTGAATGAGGGATTACGGATGAAGAAAGAGGGTATAACATACGCTGTTAATTTGAACCAGCCCAAGTTTATCGCCGAAGTTTTGCAGTGTATGCTTGAGATGGAATTAGATAAGAGCGGGAAGAACGTTCAGGAGATAGATGGTAACGGCTTATTATCCCGCATGGGGTATCAGGATCTTACAGGACTGATGATCTAAAGACATAAACAGTGCAGTAAAATGAGCTAGATGAGTAGTAACCACTGAGATGCTGATTATGCAAATTAAGGTGAAACATGGCGTGGATCGTTGAATAAACGGTCTGCGCTTTTTTGTTTTCCCGTGTCATATGAAACCTCTTTCGGATCCTTCATGTTTCATTCATATTTAGCGTAACAACCTCATCTGAACCTCATGCGAACCTCATGCAGTAGATAGATGGGACATGTTAGAATGATTTCAACAGTTAGATCAAGTCTAAATGTATATTTKAGCAAACGACGAATATGATTGGAATTAGTAGATAGATACAGCAGACATGAGAACCACTTTAGAGGAGGACGACAGGATGACAGATCGTTTGACAACTAACCAGGGAGCACCGGTAGGAGATAATCAAAATTCGCGCACAGCAGGTAGAAGAGGGCCAACCTTGTTGGAGGATTACCACCTGATCGAAAAAATCGCCCATTTTGACCGTGAGCGCATTCCTGAACGGGTTGTCCATGCAAGAGGTGCAGGGGCACATGGGGTGTTCAAGCTGGAGCAGAGCATGAAGGCATATACGACGGCTGATTTTTTGCAAGAGCCGGGAACAGAAACCGATGTGCTTGTACGGTTTTCAACCGTTATTCATGGTACGGGTTCTCCAGAGACCGCACGTGACCCGCGTGGGTTCGCCGTTAAATTTTATACGCGTGAAGGTAACTATGATATTGTGGGTAACCATCTGCCTGTTTTCTTCATTCGTGATGCCATTAAGTTTCCGGATATGGTGCACTCTCTCAAACCGGCTCCAGATACCAACATTCAGGACCCGGCACGTTATTGGGATTTCATGACGCTGACACCAGAATCGACGCATATGATGACTTGGTTGTTCTCTGATATGGGAACGCCCGCGAGTTACCGGGAGATGGATGGTTTTGGGGTACACGCATTTAAATGGATTAACGCCCAAGGCGAAGTTCACTATGTAAAGTACAAATGGGAATCGGTTCAGGGGGTCCGCACTTTCTCACGTCAGGAAGCTGCTGAAGTTCAGGGTCAGGATTTCAACCATGCAACACGTGATCTGCATGAACATATTAAGAATGGTGATTTTCCGCAGTGGAAGCTGCAAGTGCAGCTGCTGAAGCCGGAACAGATGGATAATTTCTCCTTCGATCCGCTGGACCCGACCAAAACATGGCCTGAGGATGTGCTTCCGTTCCAGACGGTGGGAACCATGACATTGAATCGTAATCCGCAGAATTTCTTCGCGGAAGTGGAGCAGGCAGCATTTTCACCAAGTGCAGTAGTACCTGGCATTGAGCCTTCTGAAGATAAATTATTGCAAGGGCGTCTGTTCTCCTACCCGGATACACAGCGCCACCGTCTTGGACCCAACTATCTGCAGATTCCGGTGAACTGCCCGTATGCACCTGTGCGCAATCATCAGCGTGATGGACTCATGAACGTGAATCAAGATCCGTCTCCTGTAAACTATGAACCTAACAGTTCAAGTAACAGCCCGCAGGAAGATTCGGCTTACCGTGAAACTCAGGTTCCATTGCAAGGACACGTCACAAGAGAGAAGATTGAAAAAACAGATGATTATACGCAAGCCGGGGAACTGTTCCGTTCGTTCACACCTGCTGAGCAGCACCATCTGCTGGATAATCTGACGAATGATCTCAAAGCCGTACCAGCAGATATTCAGATGCGAGCATTATGCCACTTCTTCCGGGCTGACGGACAACTGGGTGGACGACTTGCTCATGGCTTGGGCATAGATATCTCTGGACACATGCCAAAATAAAGAAAAAGCAAGTATGGAGGCAGAAGTAAACAAACTTAAAGTTGGGCTGGAGGCTGACTGGCTTGTCTTTAGGACCGCTCCGTGAAGCTATGATACGAACCGGGCATACTGCAATTTTGCAGAAGGGCCCGGTTTTCTTATGTCATTTAATACACAAATGAAAAACAAATTTACAAATCATTTACATAAAATACCTGACATAGAGGTTGACTTCTCATTTGTGGGCACTACAATGGGTAGTGTGAGGGGTGTCAGAATATGAGAATACTCAATTTTAAAGTGGGTGAGCGTGGACTTAACCGTTTTTTTGGTCCGCTAGAGGCCAAGATTATGGACATTCTGTGGGCTCGTCCCGGCAGCAGCATCCGTGAAGTGCAGACTGCACTGGAGCAAGACAAAGACGTCAATTTCAATACGGTTATGACTGTGATGAATCGGTTGGTGGATAAGGGATTGCTCGGTAAAACACAGAAGGGCCGCACATCGCTGTATCAGCCGGTACAGAGCAGGGAGGCATTTATGAACGATCAATCCAAGGAATTGTCCCAAGAACTGGTGGACGAATTTGGGGCGCTGGCGTTGAATCACATGCTGGACGCATTGGACAAGGCGGACGAAGGCTTGATTGAAAGACTCGAAATGAAAATCAAGCAGTGGAAAAAGGATAACGATTAATATGTGGAAGACCCGTTCCAAGATTTTGTTCACCGTCGGGTTTGGTATTCCGGTACTCGTGCTCATGCAGATGTTCATGTATGCGATGTACAAAATATTTGGATGGGACATCCGGTTGAATCTGTTATGGCTATGTAATCACTGGATGAGCCGCATGGGGTGGATGTCTGTAGGTCATTTCCTTTTGCTGCTAGTTGTGCTGACTTTTGTGGGCACCAGCTGGATGCTGGCTGTACGAATCATTCAGACACGGGCAGCGGTCAAGAAGCTCCGCTCGATGGAAATTCGCGTTTGGTCGGCAGAACTGAATGCAAGGTACAAGCACCTTAAGAAACCTCGATTTCTCGTCGTGGACAAGTCATCTCCGGTTGCGTTTACCATCGGGCTGTGGCGACCGTGCATTGTGCTTTCCACGGGACTACTGAGCATGTTGGATCACGAGGAAGAGAAGGCTGTCGTATATCATGAAGTTCATCATCTTTGGCACCGTGATCCGCTAAAAACAACACTTCTCTCGGTGTTCGCCGCGATGATGCCGTACATTCCCGTGCTGAAACATACGTCACAGCAATATCGTATCGTCAGAGAGATTTTAGCGGATAATGAAGCCATTGAACGTACGGGTAACGCTGCGGGCATTGGCAGTGCACTCTTGAAACTGCTCCGGGCATGTGCACCATCTGGAGAGGGAAAATCAATGACAATTCAGTCCTCGTTTGCCGACACGTCGGTGAATGTACGGATTTCCCGACTGCTGGATCCTGAACGGGATGTTACGCTGCGCTTACCAAGGTATGCCATCCTGATCTCGGTAACGGTATTTCTGCTGCTGTCTATTTTGTTTGTATGGTCGATTGGATAGAAGATGGCCATGAACCAAGCATTCCATCCGGACTAAAATTTATGAATGAAATGGGGAGATACATGATGAATAACAAAACCATTGAAATTGGACTTTTTTTCTCAAGGATTATGATTGGTCTCATTTTTTTACTGCATGGCTGGAGTAAATTTGAGGGTGGAATTAGCGGTACGGTGGGTTTCTTCGAAAGTATCGGCATTCCTGGTTTTATGGCATCGGTTGTTGCCGTTATTGAGCTGGCAGGGGGTGCAGCCATGATCCTGGGTCTGGGTACACGTGTATTTGCTTTATTGTTCGTTGCTGTTATGGTGGGTGCACTGTTCACAGCGAAGTCCGGCCAGCCATTTTTGAGCGGAACAGAGCTCGACTACATGCTTATGGCAGGCTCGTTGACTCTTCTCCTGACAGGAAGCCGTTTTCTGGCACTGGACTATCTGTTCAATCGGCAAGGAAGCACACGTCAGAACAGACAGAATGTAAGTGCCTGATCTGCATCAGAGAGGAAAGCAACATACCAAGGTGTAACAGAAAGTGTTAAAGCGCAGGAATATGCTTGCGGCCAAGCTCTTTGCTTGCCAGTCCGACGAGGTAACGATGATTGCCGGATCGAACTGACAGGTAAGGAGCTTTTTGGTTTGGAAGAAAGGAGCTTCACTTTTTGGCTTGGACGTATTACCTTAACATTTGATATAATGAGAATAAGTATGCTACTAAGAAAAAATAAGAGGAATCTACACGAACCATACAGATTTGAGGAGGTTACGCGATATGATTAAGATCATTCCATCTGAAGCACGGTCCAGCTTTGATCGGGGCTGGTTGCGCGGCAGTCACAGCTTTTCCTTTGGGGAGTATCAGGACCCGGATAACACGGCGTTTGGACCGATGCGGGTAGCGAATGATGATGTCATCGCACCAGGTCGCGGTTTTGGTGCACATCCACACAGTGATATGGAGATTGTATCCATTGTGCTGCATGGCAAGCTGAGACATGAAGATAGTCTGGGCAATGTTGCCGTAACAGGCTTTGGCAGCATTCAGCGCATGTCAGCAGGAAGCGGCGTCATTCATACAGAGCATAATGCCTCAGATGCCGAGGAGGTAAGACTTCTCCAGCTGTGGTTTATGCCACATACGAAAGGGTTACAGCCATCCTACGAAACGACTTCGTATGATACAACTGCTTTGGAAGGCGCTCTTGTGCCTGTAGCCTCATCCGATGGTGGACCAAGGGTCGCCACGGTTCATCAAGACATGACCATTTACCTTGGGCGGTTGTCCAAAGGCAAGACGCTTGATTTTGAACAGAACGAAGGCCGCCGCATGTACATTTTCTCTATCGAGGGTAAACTTGGTTTGCAGAATGAACATGTGCTTCGTACAGGAGATACGGCTCGCGTTGAGCAGACTTCTTCCATGAAGCTGGAAGGGCATGAGGATACGTTTTATATGTTGATTGATCTGCCTTAATGAAGGATATGAACTCCCACTCCAAGATCAAAGGAGGAACGATACGAATGGCACAGCAGGAATGGTTTATGGTAAAACATGGAGTCACCGGGCGTGGACTGGCGAACAGCAAGACAGATGCAGAGTTGTCTTATCGCTTTCAGCAGGAGGGAGCAGGATACCTCTTCACCGTAACAGGACTTGATGAGCAGACCGTGGCGAAGATTATCGAGCTGAGACAGGAATTGAACGTATTCCGTTTCGTACAGCGCAAAGACCGTCCTCTGACAAAGAACTGGTATTATGTTGATGGCAACCGCGTTAAATATGACAGCGAGCGGCATACTCTGACCATCTATGCCAAGTCAGAAATTCAATATATACCTGATGACTACTTTGCAGACTAACCGATCAGAGATAAGCGTAGGATCTAAGCTTGTTATTCTGTTCAGGATGTAAGTTATTGATTTCATATGCATGCTTCATTTTTCAAGTTGATCAATTCGATCGTTAAGTCTTCCTTCGCGGAAGGCTTTTTTTTGTAAAAAAGACCACATAATTCCCTGCTTTCTGGCACAAGCTACCTTGTATAAAAAACAAGAAGGGAGGGGCGGCACATGGCAGGTAAATCATCAAAAGGTAGCGATAAGTCCAAGGCTTCAGCATCAGCAACTGACAGTAGTAAATATGTACCTTTGGGACTGCCGTCCCCGCCTATTCTGAAACAACCGATCAGTGCCATACATACTAATCAAATTCAGGCTTTAAAAGAAATCTTCTCGAACTCCTCGGATGTAGTGTTCCGCAACGTTATGATCACACCGGAGGTTCAGGGGCTTCTCATTTATGTCGAGGGTATCGTGAATTCGGCGGATATTCAGGAGCATATGCTGCGCCCGCTTATTCGAGGACTGATCCAGCAACGTACTGACGAGCCGGATGTGCCGATTGATGATACACGAATTGAATTAACGCAGGTCAAGCGAGTTCAGACCTGGGCTGCTGCGACGGAGGGTGTGCTTGCCTCATCGGCTCTACTGGTTATGGACGGAAAAGCTGAAGCTTGGCTATTCAACGTAAAAGGTGGGGTGCGGAGAGGTGTTGAAGAGCCGCAGACGGAGTCGGTCATCCGTGGACCACGAGAAGGTTTCACCGAGACGCTGCGTATGAACACAGCTTTGCTTCGTTTCAAGTTGAAGACACCTGCACTCAAAATGGTGAGTATGACACTGGGCTCCGATACCAAAACCGATGTTGTTCTCGTCTATCTGGAGGGAGTCGCTGATCCGCAATTGATTCAGGATGTCAAAAAACGTCTGGAGAAGATTGAAATCGACGGAATTCTGGAGAGCGGTTATATCGAGGAACTTATCGAGGATAACCCGAATTCCCCGTTTCCACAGATGCACTATTCGGAGCGCCCGGATACAGTTGCCGCGAATCTGCTGGAAGGTCGGTTCTCCATCATGGTAGATGGCACACCGTTTGCATTGATTGCACCCGTGACGATGTGGCAGATGTTACAGGCTAGTGAGGATTATTATGAACGCTTCTTCATTAGCAATTTGATTCGTTGGATACGCTTTTTGTTTGTGTTTATTGCTTTGTTCCTGCCAGCACTGTATATCGCCATTACGACCTTTCATCAGGATATGCTTCCAACTACACTAATTCTCAGTATTGCTGGTGCCCGCGAAGCCATCCCTTTCCCGGCACTCATTGAAGCGCTCATTATGGAATTATCTTTTGAAGCGCTGCGGGAGGCAGGGGTCAGATTACCCAAAACGGTGGGGCAAGCGGTCAGTATTCTCGGTGCCCTTGTGATTGGTCAAGCTGCGGTACAGGCAGGTATCGTCTCTGCCCCGATGGTTATTATCGTATCGATGACGGGTATTGCATCCTTCACCATTCCGCGCTTTAACTTTGCCATCACCGTAAGGCTGTTGCGGTTTCCAATCATGCTTCTCGCAGGCATGTTAGGGTTATACGGCATTGTCATTGGTCTGGTACTCATCTCCGTACATCTGACACAGATGACATCGTTTGGTGTGCCGTATCTATCCGGGGTGAGTCCATATCACAAAAAGGATACCAAAGATATTTTGGTCCGGGTGCCTTGGTGGAAAATGATCAATCGCCCTTCAACCGTGCACCGGGATCGCAAACGTATGGTCAGAGATATCAATGGTTCGCCGGAAGCGGAGGAAGGATGGTGATTCCATGCGGTTTCTTATAAAATATAGGGCTGTCATTTCGTTGATTCTGTGTACATCTCTGCTTGCAGGTTGCTGGGATCGCGAAGAGATTAATGATGTCGCCTTTGTAATCGGTATTGCTGTTGATAAAGAAGGGGAGGATTACCGGTCTAGTTTGCAGATTGCCCTCCCTGGACAGTCGGGTGCTTCGGGCAGTGAAGGTGGCGGTGGAGGAACGAGCGGAGATAAACCGTGGTTTATCCTCTCTAATACGGCTCGTACACTGCGCGGGACATCGCTTGAAGGTCAGAAGTCACTCTCTCGCCGAATTTATTATGCTCATCGCCGCACCATTCTTATTGGTGAAGATCTGGCACGTGATGGTGTTGCCCCGATGCTTGATCTGTTCACCCGATATCCGCTTAATCGGTTATCGGCATTACCTGTTGTCACCAGAGGCGAAGCACATAAAGTTATAGACACGGATGCACCGATTGAGAAGTTCCCTTCCGAGATGGTGCGGGAATTATGTTTTCTTAACATGAGAAATCCAAGATCACTTAAAACATTTATCGACTCTATTTTAAGTGAGGGGGTCGACCCTTTTCTGCCTATTGCATCTGTTTCGGATAATGTACCGCAGGATTGGAAGGGTTCCATAACCAATATCAAGCTGGATGGACTGGCTATTTTTAAAAAAGACAAGCTCGTAGGTATGATGGACAAGGCTCCAGCCGATGCATTGATTCTTGCCATGGGGGAAGCCAATGAACCTGAAGTCATGGTCAAGGCCCCGCGCGGAGAAGGAGACCTGTTCATCAAATTAAACGAGAACAATTCTTCTCTGCATCCCAAGATTGTGAATGGCAAAGTGAGTGTGACCATTAGATTGTATGCCAAAGGGGTCGTTGTGGATAACGAATCAGATTATGGTGACAAGCGTGAGAAAGAAATTTCGAATTTAAATGAAGCTATTCACCAGAAGATCAAAGAGGATATTGAGGAAGGCGTAAAGCTGGTTCAGCATAAATTCAAAGCGGACATTCTTGGCATCGGTCGATCTATCCATAGACAACTACCCAAGGAGTGGGACAAGATTAAAGATCGCTGGGAAGTTCTGTATCCAGATGTTCAGGTAAGTGTGGAACCGCATGTCATTATTGAGAATGTGGGTATTGTCAATAAACCAATTGGGGTCGTAGAGGAGGATATTGTGCATGATTAAACCGCTGCTGTACACCTATCTGGCAATGGTTGTTGGAGTGCTCATTATGGATTTCAAGCATCTGAAAGAAGCAGCCCCCATTAATCGCTGGTTGTCTTATGGCATCATCGCGCTTGGAACAGGCATCTGGTTTTATGTTACAACGTTGAAAAAAACCTTGTTCGTATCCGTATGGATGAGTCACATTATTCAACGTCTGCTGCCATTGCCTTGAATGACGTGGGATATGGCGGTTTGATATGCAAGAAACAGGTACGGAAGGAGGTGCAGGATGATTCAGAAGGTAACGCACAGGCAAATGGTCTTGATGCTCATGCTACTAAGTATTACGGGGACATTGCTGCAACCTCATGCACAAGCTATTTATTATGCGGAACAGCATGCCTATCTTTGTTACATACCGGTGGTTCTGATTATGTTTACATCGATGTGGATGCTCAGCCGTGTCCAGCGGCGTTTTCCGGACAAGGATCTGTTTGAATCGTTAGTGACACGATTTCCTTTTCTGGGTAGACTAGCCGGGTTCATGTACATTGCGTTTTTCTTCTTTGTATTTGCGAGGGATATTCGGCTAACAGGAGATTATGTAAGTATTACATTGCTGGAAACCACACCAATATCCATTATTGTGCTTACGCTGCTCATTATGGCTATATTTATCGTGCGGGGTGGTTTGGGTTCTCTGATTGGCATGGTCGAGCTGTATGTGGCTCTTTTTCTGTTGAACTCCATCATTGTACCGTTTATGCTGATCCAGCAGATCAATCTGGATAACCTGAAGCCTTATTTCGATGTTGACCTGGCGGGTGTGGGCAGGGGAAGCTGGTATCTCTTTTCATTTTATGGGGAGATGATTGCTCTGCCCTTTGTGATCAGGGGAAGTGACTTTCGAGTAAAATCGATTTTCACTGGCAACATAGTTACGGCACTACTGATGATGCTTATTGTCATCGAAACCATTACATCCATTGGTGTACCCATTGCTTCGAGGCTTGTGTATCCATCGTATGAGCTGGCAAGACAGCTGCAGATTAGTGACTTTCTAGACCGTTTCGATCTGGCGCTTGCCGCAGCAACTCTGCCATGTATCATAACCAAGATTGCATTTGACCTGTATTTTGTGTGCTGGGGATTGAAACGCATGATTCCCAAAGTATCCGGTAAAGTATTGACCGGACCGATTGCACTGCTCGGATTTGTCTGTGCATTCTGGTTTTTCCGTAACGCGGTTCAGCTGAATCGATTCACCCGGGAATGGACCTGGATTGCGATTGTATTTGAGGTGATATTTCCAATCGTTTTCTTTCTCTTCCTCCGTCCGCGCAAAAAGGAGGCTGGGCATGCCCCGAACTCCGAATCGGGAGAGAGGGCATCCAGAGGAAAACAGCAGGAAGGGGAGCAGAAGCAGGAGCAGACATCTGGTGAACCAGATCATTCTGAAGGGAAGTCAGAAAAGAAGTCTGGTGCTTCAGCGGAAAAGCCTATAGAGAAGAAAGGTAAAACATCACATGGTGGCGGCAATTTGCAGCCTTCCTGATGAAAATCATAAAAAATCGTTATAGCTAATTAGGCCAGAAAGCAAGCAGACGTGGTTTCCCTACGTACAAGTAGCCTGTATACTGTAGTCAGATTGATGAACTTTCGGCTTAATAAACGGGGGGAACATGAATGGCTCAACATTTGGCAGGGGTACGTGTGGCATTAACCGGACCTAGAAAGTCCAAAGAGATGTCTGTGTTGGTAGAGAAAATGGGCGGAATTCCGCTTGTGCGTCCTGCACAAGGCACGGTGTTTCTGGATGATCGTAACATTCGAGATGGACTGGTTTCCTGGATTTCTGATCCGCCGGATTGGGCAGTGTTTACGACGGGCATGGGGCTGGATGCTCTGTTCAACATGGCTGAGGAAATGGATATAGCCGGGCAACTTCGGGATGTATTGGCTGAATCATGTATTGCAGCCAGAGGGTACAAAACGGTAAATGCCTTGAAGAAGCTGAAACTGACTCCTTTGGTACGAGATGATGACGGCAGTACAGACGGATTGATTCGGGAATTTGGCTCACATGATCTGGCGGGGAAAAAGGTGATGTTACAGCTGCATGGAGAAACGGCTCCAAAGCTGATGCACTGGTTAGATAAACAAGGTGCTATTGTGAGGCAGGTATTGCCATACCGTCACGTACCGCCGGAAGAGGCAGAGCTGGAGCTGCTGTTGCATGAGATCATTCAGCATAAGCTTGAGGCTGTTGCTTTTACAAGCGGGCCGCAAGTTCGATTCTTGACAGAATATGCTGGATCCCAAGGCAAGCTGGAGCAGATGCTGACAGCCTTCAAGGAAGGTGTAATTCCGGCCTCCGTTGGTAAAGTTACAGCGAATGCTATGCGTGAGGAAGGTATCGAAGCACTGGTTGTACCAGAAGATGAGAAGATGGGAGCTCTCATTGTTGAACTTGGACGTTATTTTGTTGCGAATCCGGTGGGTGTTCGGGAGGAATAATAAAAAGAGTATTCATGGGGCAAAGATGCCCTAAGCGGGACTCTATTTCGTAATGATATGTAAAGGTTCTGATCCGTTTGCGGATCGGAACTTTTTTTCATTTTTATCCAAAATTAATGTATAGGACAATCTGGAGAAGCGTGGACATTATTTCCTGACCGATGGTATGATGAAGTCAATATGAAAGCAGCAAGGTGCTCTTGCATTAAGCAAGAGGTAACAGGGAATCGGGTGAAAGTCCCGAGCGGTCCCGCCACTGTAATGGTGAAGCGCTTTTCAACAAAAGTCACTCGGTATAACGGGGAAGATAGAAAAGATAGCTAATGATCCAAAGCCAGGAGACCTACCTTGCGTGTGTCACCAAACCCTTCGCGGAAAGGAGTGGTGTACGATAAGTTCGGGAAAGGGACAACAATGAGTTTGTCCTGTGAGGCTCTATATGGGCTATTATGGCTGCTTGTAATTCCTTATTGTGGAATATTACAGGCTAGGTTTCCTGAGTGTAAGTACATGCGTATCTCATCCGTGATCAGGATGGGATTTTTTTGTTTTTTATGGACAGGAACGAAGTTGCCGGGTTGAGCAGAAGAAATGATGTGTTACAGGGGAATAAGGTGAAAGAGGCACATCTGTATTGTAATAACTTTGCATTGGCGTTAAGGAGAAGCTTTCTTGAAGTGGACCTTTTAGATAAACAAAGGTTGAGGCGTTAATCGTATGACAAGTGAGGGGGAAAACGGTATGCAAAAGCAAGGCAAGCTGCTGATCATCGGTTTCGGTCCAGGTGCGATGGAGCACATCACCAAACGGGCACTGGATGCTTTGCAGGAAAGCGAGGTCATTATTGGATATAACACCTATGTGGATCTGATCCGGCCTTTGTTGAATGGACAAGCCATTGTGCGTACGGGCATGACAGAGGAAGTCAGCCGGGCACAAGAAGCGGTAAGACAGGCGGAAGCAGGACACATTGTTGCCGTAATCTCCAGTGGAGATGCTGGGGTGTATGGCATGGCAGGGCTTGTGTACGAAGTACTCATCGAGCAAGGCTGGAAGCCGGATACTGGCGTAGCTGTCGAGGTTATTCCTGGTGTGTCGGCTATTCAATCGTGTGCATCCTTGCTTGGTGCGCCAGTTATGCACGATGCCTGTACGATCAGCCTCAGCGATCATCTGACACCCTGGGAAACGATTATTCGCCGGGTTGAAGCTGCGGCTTCGGCTGATTTTGTTATTGCTCTGTATAATCCCCGTAGTGGACGGCGTACACGCCAGATTGTAGAGACGCAGCAGATGTTGCTTCGTTACCGTGATCCGAAGACACCGGTTGGCCTTGTCAAAAGCGCATATCGGGAGCGCCAGGACGTGGTCATGACAACGCTGGAGGAGATGCTGAATCACGATATCGGTATGTTAACTACCGTGATTATCGGCAATTCTTCCACCATGATGTACGAAGGAATCATGGTCACACCCCGCGGATATCAGCGGAAATATACGCTGAACTCCGCGGAACAGCCGCTCAGACCCCATGAGCGGCTGCGCACCGAAGCCGAGCCATGGTCGCTCGGCGCACAAGAAGCCCGCGCTGCCGCCTTCGGCGAGGCAGCGGGCGTTAGCGCGGCCCGCGATGCGCTGGCCGTGCTAACGGCGGAGCCGGCCCTGCGCGGCGCCAGCGCCGGAGCGGGCACGGCTCCGCAAGGGCAGCCGCCCGCAAGCGCATGGGCGGCCACCCCGCCTGCGGCAAGCCCGGCGAGCGCTGCTGGCACCGCCGTGCTTGCCGCAGAGCGGCCCGCGTCCGCGGCGGCGGAGGCCGCACCGCGCGCTGCCGCTGTGGCGCCACGCGCCGGTGCAGCCGAGCTCGCCGCCGAGGCTCYGACGCGTCTCGCGGCAGGCGGTGCGCTCACGGGCGAAGCGGCAAGCCGCTGGCTGGACGCGGCGGCGTCAGGCCCGGCAGCCGCGGGCGCGCTGGGCGCGAGCAGCGGCGCAACGCCGCTTGGCACCGCTGCTGTGCCCGTGCCGGGGCGCAAGGCGCCGCTCTTTGAGATCGGCATATCGCCCGGCGTGGGCAACAAAAAGTTCACCCCCGCTCAGATGGCGCTGCTGGCGCAGTGCGCAAGCGAGGATGGCGAACTCGAGTATACGCCAGAGCACCAGATCATTCTGAGAGTGCCGACGTTTGAGCCAGAGGCGCTGGTGGACGAGTTACGTGCAGCGAACTTTATCGTTGTTCCCATCGGTGATGTCATCAAGGTCAAAGCCTGTGACTTCTGTAACCTGGAGAAGGACGATGCGGTGCCGATGGCTAACCATTTGCAGGACGTCATCGGTGGATTATCCGCTCCGAAGGAGACGAGCGTAGCATTAAACGGCTGCGGTATGGCTTGTTACGGGGCGGTGCTGGAGGATATCGGTATCGTTTATCGCAAAGGCGGTTATGATCTGTTCCTTGGCGGCAAAAAGTTTGGCCGTAATGCACATCCGGCTCAGCCTGTGGCGGAGGGCATTCCAGGTGATCAGATTGGCGGTATCGTAGAACGCATTGTAGCGGAGTACAAGGAAAAAGGCCATCCGAACGAACGCTTCCACAAGTTTTTTAAACGCGTTGGAGTTATTCAAGGCTTCCGCCATGTGGATGCGCCAGTCACCGTTGAAGTTAATCCGGTATGCGGTGACTAGGACGTGGGGTTGCCGGGCTGAGCAACTTGAAGACGATGAAGACAACATGATGTTGCAGTCATCGAATCAATGAGAATGGGAATAAGGCAATGATGTATTGAACCAAAAATGCTGATACGGCAGTCATAACTGCGTTAGAACATGTAATACAACTCGGCTGAAGCCCAGCTGATTGAGATAGATACTAACATTCAAAGTGGCACTCATTACAGCATTAGATATATAGATTGAACTTTCTTCCTTGGAACCGAGTGGGGAGCCTTACGAATATGAGAAATCTGATCTGCGGATCGGACAGAGGAGGAAATACGAAGATGGATGCAATTTTGTTGGTGGGACACGGAAGCCGTGATCCCGAGGGGAATCGCGAGTTAAAGGAGTTTGCACGTGAGGTTGCGGAGCAAGCACCGGAGAACACACTGGTGGAAACCTGTTTTCTGGAATTAACCAGACCAAGTATCGCGGATGGGGTTACTGCTTGTGTAGATCGAGGCGCGACACGAGTCGTACTCGTACCGATTATTTTATTTGCCGCGGGTCATGCCAAGATTGATATTCCGAATGCAATTGACCGTGCCAAAGCGCGTTATCCGCAGGTGCAGTTTATATATGGCCGTCCAATTGGTGTGCATGAAAAAGTCGTGCAAATCATGCAAACCCGTCTGCAAGAAGCGCAGCCTGTGCGGATTGCAGCTCAGGGTGAAGGTGAAACCGATACAGCAGTTGCAGTTGCCGCTCCGCCTGCTGCGGTACCTGTAACGGATGAAGAGACAGCCGTACTTGTACTGGGACGGGGAAGCAGTGACCCGGACGCTAACAGTGACTTTTTCAAAATGACCCGGATGTTGTGGGAGAAGCTGCCGTACAGATGGGCGGAAAGCAGTTTTATCGGGGTGACCCAGCCTTCTTTCCCGGATGGATTGGAACGTTGCCTCTTGCTTGGTGCGAAAAAAATTATTGTCATGCCGTATTTCCTCTTTACCGGAGTGCTGATTAAACGCATTGATGAGATGACGGCTGAATTTGCAGCTGCGCATCCAGACATTCAAGTCGAAATCGGTGGTTATTTCGGCTTCCATCCGAAGCTCGTAGAACTGGTACTGGAACGTGCTCACGAGGGATTGTACGGTCGTGTTACAGCCAACTGTGACAACTGCCAATTCCGACTTGAAGCGGCCAAACATCATCACCACCATCACGACCACGACCACGGGCATGATCACGATCACGACGACCATCACCACCATGACCATGATCACAATCACGAGCACCATCATCATGACCACAGCAGTAATCACAGTCATGAGCACCACCATGATGATCATAGTCACAGTCATGGACACGATCATCATCACGCAGATCAACATGTCCACAGTCATGGTGAGCATACACATCACAACCATAATCATAGTCAAGACCACGAGCACTCCGAGCATATTGTCGTCGACCATGAGGCAACGCTTGATTTCCATCATGACCATGATGAAGAATTGCATCATTCGCATCACGAACATGTAGGAAACCAGAACAGCCAGAAGCATGACCAAGCAGAGATAGCAGGGAATGTACAGCAACATGCATCCTCCGCTCAAGCACAAGTAGCAGCGACTTCCGAGCAGGTGAAACGTTCATGATTTTCATGTTATGCGGTACGAGTGATGCACGTGAACTAGCGGTTCGAATCCGGCAGCAAGGCCATGAAGTGCTGACCTCCGTTGTGACCGAAAGTGCAGCCCAAAGTCTGACAGAAGCCGGTTTACCTGTGCGGACAGGGCGATTGACAATAGAGGCAATGGTGAAGCTGATTCGTGAAAAAAATACCCCTGTCCTTGTGGATGCAAGCCATCCTTTTGCCGAAGAAGCCCACACGAATGCCATGGAAGCCGCGAAGCAGGCGGGCATCCCTTACATTCGTTACGAACGAACCGGGCTCGCTTATGATGATCATGAACTATTGCATGTCGTGTCATCTTATGATGAAGCAGCACTCAAAGCCAAAGAGCTGAAAGGCTCCGTCATGTTGACGACGGGAAGCAAAACCTTACAGATCTTCACCAAGCACCTGCTCGGTGATCCGGATATACGACTTGTTGCACGCATGCTCCCCCGTCTCGACAATATGGAGAAATGCGGTGAGCTGGGCGTAGAGCAGCGCAATATTATTGCGATGCAGGGGCCTTTTTCGAGAGAAATGAATGAAGCACTTTACAAGCACTATGCAACAACGGTAATGGTCACCAAGGAAAGCGGCAAAACCGGAGCAGTGGACGAGAAAATCCAGTCTGCACTGGAGCTAGGCATTCATGTTGTGCTGATCTCGCGTCCAGAGGCGGAGTTTGGCACGGTGTTTGATCATTTTGATGGTGTACTGGACGAGCTGAAAGGGATTTTGGGGCAGTAATCTGCCTGATAGTCCTAATTTGAATAGTGCAACTTTGAACGGCTTGATTGTAAATATCGAAAGAAACATGGAACCAAATGTGTGACAAGGTCACCCCTGAAACGAAGTGAGAGGTTTATTCTGGCAAAAAGTAGAAGGACGAGAAGTGGCTTTGCAGAACTAAACCTCTTCATCGTGCAGAGGGTGATCTTGGAGTACGTCCAGGTGACCGATGCAATGATGTATGGGACAGTTGTTCGTACGATGAAGATGTTTGTTCAACTACAAGGAGTGGAGTGATTCGGGTGGATTTTAAAACAGAGTTTAAACCGCTGACCGTGCAACCTCAGGAAATTGAAGGTAAGAGCTTTGAGATAATTACGGAGGAACTGGGTGAGCATCCGTTTACGGATGAGCAGTATCCAGTCGTACAGCGTGTCATTCATGCTTCGGCTGATTTTGAACTGGGCCGTAGTATGGTGTTTCACCCCGATGCGATCCAGGCAGGGATTGCAGCGTTACGTGCAGGTCAGTCAGTCATTGCCGATGTGCAGATGATTCAGGCGGGTGTGAGCAAGGATCGTATTCGCGGTTTTGGCGGCGATGTACACGTACATATTTCCGACCCGGATGTGATGGAGGAGGCGAAACGTCTCAATACAACCCGTGCCATTATCTCGACACGCAAAGCAACCCAAATGTATGACGGGGGTATCTACGCCATCGGTAACGCCCCAACGGCGCTGCTGGAGTTAATTCGTCTTGTCAAAGAGGGCGAGGCCAAGCCGGGGCTAATCATAGGCATGCCGGTAGGTTTTGTATCCGCTGCCGAGTCGAAGGACGAGCTGCGCAAGCTGGACATTCCTTTTATCACCAACATTGGTCGCAAAGGCGGCAGCACCATCGTTGTGGCAGCCTTGAACGCAATCTCGTTGATGGCTGTAAAGGCATAAAGCGGCAGGAGTGCTAAGGCGGTGTACCTCGCTCGGCCAGTGAGGCCAAACGAAATCTAACTGAGCTGATTTAGGTCTGGTTAGCGAGCCGTGCCGAATCCTAATGAAAACTGGAATAGTCCTCACTAAGGGCTATGTCCGAATCTGTTAAAGTCCAGCGTCCAGCAACGTCTAACGATCACCAGGAAGCTTATTTAGCGTAAAATCASCCTTTTGAAATTCTAACGATYCTGAGGAACGTTATTTTGCCGAAAATCACTCGAAAACGGCTAAAATGCCATTTTTTTAGAGAAATAGCGTCTCCTGAGATCGTTAGAAATCCAGCGAGGGCAAATTAGTCCAAATAACGTTATCTGTGATCGTTAGCGCGCACTTGTGGCGTAGCGGATGTTATGTAACTGAGATGGTTAGCGTGTGGGGCCAGTGAGTGTATCTAGTTTCTAGTCCAGCAACTTCTAACGATCTCCAGCGGTTAGTGTACAGTTACTAGCGCCACAGTTGTTGAGTACAACTAAAAATCAATGAATCAACAATCCATACAAGACCAAACAACTACCATCATTAAACATAAGCGTGCCAACAAGCGAGCAAATAGAAGGACGGGAGGTTCAAAGCCATGGAAAAGAAACGCATGAAGAGCGGAGAAGCGCAAGAATCGGATAAACCGATGCGTTCCGGCTTTACGACCGGTGCGTGTGCGACAGCCGTTGCCAAAGGAGCGACGCAGCTTCTGCTCACGGGTCATATTCCTGCACAAGCCGTGGTTTCCTTGCCCGCCGGCTTTGACCACTCGTTCGAGCTGATCGAGCAGGGGCTGATGACGGATGGCACGGCGACCTGCGCCACGATCAAGGACGCCGGGGATGACCCGGACGCCACGCATTTGGCGAAAATCATTGCTCATGTGTCTTGGCGGGACGAGCCGGGGGTAGAGCTGGATGGTGGCATTGGTGTGGGGCGTGTTACGAAGCCAGGACTACCCGTGCCTGTTGGGGAAGCGGCCATTAATCCCGTGCCACGCCGCATGATTACCGAAGCGGTAACACAGGTACTTGCGGAACATGGCACTGCCAGAGGGGTACGAGTGGTCATCAGCGTGCCAGACGGCGAAGAGATTGCGAAGAAAACGCTCAATGCGCGGCTTGGCATTCTTGGCGGTATCTCCATTTTGGGCACACGCGGCGTGGTCGTTCCGTTCTCTACTTCGGCATACAAAGCCAGTGTGGTGCAGGCCATCTCTGTGGCGCAGGCTTCAGGATGCGAGCATATTGTGCTGACAACAGGCGGCAGTAGTGAGAAATACGCGATGAAAATGATGCCTGAACTGCCAGAGGAAGCCTTTATTCAGATGGGGGACTTTGTCGGCTTTGCGATCAAACACGGGAAACGGCTGGGCATGAAACGTATCAGTCTGGTCGGGATGCCAGGCAAATTCGCCAAAGTAGCTCAAGGGGTCATGATGGTGCACTCCAAAAGTGCGCCGGTGGATTTTGGATTTCTTGCGTCCGTGGCTCGCGAGACCGGGGCAGGCGATGAACTGGCGCAAGCGATCGAGGAAGCCAACACGGCGACTCAGGTGGCGGATATGATGACCGAAGCGGGATATTTGCCTTATTTTGAAAAGTTATGCCTATACGCATGCCAGCACTGTCTCGAACATGCGGGCGGCGGCGTAACGGTGGAAGTGGTGCTGGTCACCATGAAAGGAATGGAACTGGGGAGGGCGGAAATCAGTGAACTCGAACACAACAACTGGAGCAAAGAATCGTAACATCCGCATTATTGGCGTGGGTGAAGAAGGCGCAGCGGGGCTGACAGCGGATAGTCTGAATCTCATTCAGGAGGCCGATGTGCTGGTGGGCGGCGAACGTCTGCTGCAATTTTTTCCGGCGTTTGCGGGGGAGAAGCTGGTGATCAAGAGCAGTTTGAACGACCTCGTTGCGAAAATAAAAGCGTTACAGGACACGCACAACATCGTTGTGCTCGCCTCGGGAGACCCGCTATTTTACGGCATCGCCGGGTATTTCGCGCGCAAACTCGGCCCGGATCAGCTGGACATCCGGCCTAATCTCAGTTCGCTGCAGCTGGCATTCGCGAGGCTTGGCGAGAGCTGGCATGACGCCGTGCTCGAAAGCGTGCACGGTCGCCCGCTCAAAGGTCTCGCCCAGCGCATCGATGGCAAAGCCAAAGTCGCGCTGCTCACGGACGAGCATAACAGCCCCGCCGCGATCGGGGCGTATCTGCAACAGTTCGGCATGACCGAGTATGATGCCTACGTTGCAGAGAACCTTGGCTCGGCAGATGAGCGTGCCCGCCATTACACCTTGGACGAGCTGGCAGCGGCTGAGTGCAGCCCGCTGAACGTCGTCATTTTGCTGCGCCGCAAGGATGCACCGGCGCCGCGCAAAGGGTTCGGGTTTGCCGATGAGGAATTCCATCAGCGCAAACCCGAAAAGGGCCTCATCACCAAGCGCGAAGTCCGCGCGTTCAGCTTATCCGAGCTGAAACTGGGCGAGGACAGCATCGTGTGGGATATCGGCGCAGGTTCAGGCTCGGTGGCGGTAGAGTGCACGCGGCTGGCGCCGCGGGGCCAAGTCTTCGCTATCGAAAAGAACGAAGGTGACCTCGTGAACATCGAGGCCAACCGAATCAAATTCCGGACGGATTTTACCGTCCTTCATGCCAAAGCACCAGCGGGGCTGGACGAACTACCGAATCCGGATGCGGTGTTCATTGGCGGCAGCGGCGGCGAACTCGCGCAGCTGATCGCTCTGTGTGCGTCCCGGCTACGCCCCGAGGGACGCATCGTGGTGAATGCAGCGACCATCGAAACGCTGCATGACAGCATGAAGGCGATGCGCGATGCAGGCATGGATGCCTCCGTGACTTTGTTGCAGACGGCGCGGAGCAAGCCGATCCTAAACATGACCCGTTTTGACGGACTGAATCCGATCTATGTTATTACAGGGCAATTTATCGCATTAGACGAAGCGGAAGCTGTGAACGGAGCAGAATAGTTTTTTTGGCAAGGAACCAAAGGGGGAGAGCAGCATTAGCACAACAACAGGAAACATCACAAGTGATGCATCAGGTTTTGCAGGAACCAATTCGAAAAGTTCTATAGCAAGTGCAGCAGCAAGCGAGACGGTGACTGTAGCCGGAGGGGACGCAGCTGTAAGCACAACTGTGAAAACGACTGTCGGAGAGGTGTCAGCATCGGCTTTGTCAGAACCATCGCCACCGGGCAAAACGGTTGGTACACTCTATGGCGTCGGTGTCGGGCCGGGAGACCCGGAACTGATTACGGTCAAAGCATACCGGATGATTCGCGAATGCCCGGTGGTCGCCTATCCGAAGAAACGCAAAGGCGGTAAATCCTACGCCCACGAAATTGTTGAATTATATGTGAATCCAGAGGAGAAAGAGATGCTGGGGCTGATCTTTCCGATGACCAAAGACCCGGTTGTGCTTGAACGGGAGTGGGGCAAAACCGTGGAAGCGTGCTGGGAGGCTTTAAAGGAAGGGAAAGATGTAGCGTTTGTGACGGAAGGTGATCCGAACTTATACAGTACATTTATCCACCTTGCACGTCTGATGCGTGAACTGCATCCTGAAGTGCCGATTAGCTCGATTCCGGGCATATCCTCTGTTCTTGGTGCGGCGGCTGCACTCGATATTCATCTGGCAGATGGCGACGAGCAGGTCGGCATTATTCCCGCGACGGCGGACAAAGAAGCGATGCGGCAGGCGATTGAGCATCACGATACGATTGTGTTTATCAAAGTAGCGAAGGTACTGGACCCGATGCTGGAGCTGCTGGACGAGATGGGACTTGGCGGTAAAGCGTCGGTGGTTACCAAAGTCACTTCCCCTTATGAACTGGTCTGGCGTGACGCCCGTGAACTGAAAGGGCAGGAGCTGGAATATTTAAGCCTGATGGTGGTGAGCAAATGAAAACATTAGAACCGAAAGTGTACATTGTTGGTGCAGGCCCGGGAGACCCTGAGCTGATTACGGTAAAGGGCTCGAATATTCTGAAAAATGCCGACCTCGTTCTGTACACGGATTCCCTTGTGAATGATGAACTGATTGCAACAGCCAAACCCGAAGCCGAAGTGCTGCAAAGCTCCGGCATGGATTTGGAACAGCAGGTCGAGCTGATGTGCACTGCGGTCCGGGCAGGACGCAGCGTAGCACGGGTACATACGGGTGATCCAGCGATGTATGGTGCCATTTTGGAACAAATGGTGCTGCTCAAGCAGCAGGGCGTGGAGTACGAGATTATTCCGGGCGTTAGCTCGGTATTTGCTTCAGCAGCGGCGCTGGGAGCGGAACTGACTGTGCCGGAATTGACGCAGACCGTCATTCTGACGCGTGCGGAAGGACGCACACCTGTGCCTGAGCGGGAGAAGCTGCGCGATTTGGCCTCCCATCACTGTACGGTGGCGCTCTTCCTGAGTGCGACGTTGGCCAAAAAAGTCGTGGTGGAATTCCTCGCCGCAGGCTGGAGCGAAGATACACCGGTCGCGGTAGTGCAACGCGCAACATGGCCGGATCAGAAAATTGTGCGTACCACGCTGGCCAATCTGGCTGCCGATCTGCGTGCCGCAGGCATTACGATGCACGCGATGATTTTGGCAGGCTGGGCGCTTGATCCTGATCTGGTGAACCGGGATGCTCATCGTTCCAAACTGTACGACAAATCCTTCACCCACGGCTATCGCAAGGGAGTGAAGTCCGGTGAGTAATCCGTTTGCTGCTGTAGCGATTACGAAGCATGGCGTGGAGATGGTGCGTAACCTGGAAGGGCAGTTTCAGGGCACGGATGTTTATTATATGAGCAAATTCGCCCGTGGAGACGAGAAGCAGTTGGGGTACACGTTGTTCGAAGGCTCGGTAAAGCTGATTCTGCCAGACCTGTTCAAACATTACAACGGCATCATTCTGTTTATCTCTCTGGGTGCCGTTGTACGCATGATTGCTCCGTTACTGGTGGACAAAAAAGTCGATCCTGCCGTTCTGGTCATTGATGACCGCGGCGAGAACGTTATTAGCGTGCTGTCCGGCCACCTTGGCGGTGCCAACGAACTCACGCGTCAAGTGGCGGAAGTACTTGGTGCGCGTGCAGTCATCACGACAGCTTCGGACGTGCAAGGCACGATTCCGGTGGATATGTTTGGACGTGAGCTGGGCTGGATCGTGGACAGCTTTGATAAAGCAACCCCGGTGAGTGCGGCGGTGGTCAATGAAGAGCCGGTGGCCCTTATTCAGGAGACAGGCGAACGCAACTGGTGGCGTTATAACAAACCGGTTCCTGATCATATCCGGGTCTTCGGTAATATGCAGGAGACGGAATCGTTTGCGTTTAACGCTGCACTGGTAGTCAGTGACCGTTTGCTTTCAGCGGCGGAAGAGGAACGTTTTCTAACGAATGGTGTGTTGTATCGTCCGAAAAGTCTCGTGCTCGGCATGGGCTGCAATCGCGGAACGGCGATGGAGGAGTTGGAGCAGGAAGTGCTTGCCACGCTGGAAGAGCTGTCCCTGTCCGTGAAGAGCGTGCGCAACGTGGCTACCATTGATCTGAAAAAAGATGAGGAAGGCCTGCTGGCCCTATGTGCTAAGTATGGCTGGGAACTCGTCACTTACACACCTGCGGAGCTGAATACGGTGCAACTTGCCAAACCGTCCGAAACGGTATTTAAATACACCGGAGCCTACGGCGTAAGTGAACCTGCGGCGCTGCTTTCTTCGGGGGCTGACCATTGGCTGCTGGAAAAGAAAAAGAGCGGCAACCTGACGATCTCTGTCGCACGGGTTGTGTTTGATTAAGCCCGATTCGTGTAATCGAAAAGCAATTTGGTGTGGTCAACAAGCGAATTCATGTGATAAACCAGCGTTTCGTGTACTAACATGCATCTCTTGTGATCAACAAGCATCTCGTGTGATCAACTAGCGTTTTGTGTGACCAACAAGAAGCTCGTGTGATCCATTAACGTTTCATATGATCAACCAGCGTTACGTGTGACCAACAGCATTTGTTTGACTAACAAGCATGAGCGTGTTTTCGATCGTCTACGTTACCAAATAATTACGATGTATCTTGGGGAGCCAAAATTACCGAACCGAGGCATGTTTTTATGTGAATAATTTGAAGTATCACCGATCATCAGCAGTCATCAGATGTAAGAAGTAAACAGTAAACAGTAAGCAGTAAGCAGTAAGTTGTAAGTAGCGAGCAGTAAGCAGTAAGCAGTACGCAGTACGCAATAAGTAGCTAGCAACAAGCAACAAATATTTCTCCAAAATAATTACCCTGGCAGCTCTAACGATCACAGATGACGCTATTTGCCCCAAATCGGGCAACTCTAAATTCTAACGATCACCACAGACGTTATTTGAGCATTTTGCAGAGAAAATGGCTAGAATTCGAGCTTTTCATCCCAAATAACGTTCCTCAGGATCGTTAGAATTTGAAAGTGTACTTTTTTCGCAAAATAAGGTTTCTGGTGATCGTTAGAGGTGGGGTTTCATAAGGAAGGGTCGGTACTTAGGTACTTCTTTATTTCTTTACTTCTTTACTTCTGTACTTCGGTACTTTGAGTTGCTATGGGTTGCATCAGTTGTCTCGGTTGCCACCCGTTGCCATCAGTTATAGAGTCAGAGTTACGTCTGCCGAGGCGAGATGACGCAGTCCCTCCGAGTGGACTAAAGCTACATTTTCACCTTGATGCGTTCACACACATAAAGTAGTTGCTATCACCTCTTGAACATGACCGTCCCAGCCGTTGAAACCGATATGGGAAGGTCTATTTGTTATATGTAGAACAAAGGCGGGATGAACGATGAATTCAAAGAATTCAAAGAACTCGAAGAATGTAGAGACCACCGTTTCGAATAATGAGGCCTTACCCATGAATGAAGTTTTACCAACTGAGTCTAATAACGGAGTCACGCCAATGACGTCTAATAATGGGGCCGCAACAATGATCACCAATAACAAACCCATAACAGCGATGTCCAATAATGAATCCGTACCAACGACGCCAAATAACAAACCCATAACAGTGACGTCCAACAACAAAACCACAGCTCGGCTGATTATCGCAGGTACGGGGAGTGGGGCGGGTAAAACGACTGTAACGCTCGGTCTAATGAAGGCACTTGCCCAGCGCGGATTCAGCGTACAGGGGTTCAAATGCGGTCCGGATTATATTGATCCAACGTATCATACGGCAGTGACAGGTCGAGCTTCACGTAATCTGGACGCATGGATGACTTCGCCTGCATATGTGAAGGAGACATTCCAGCGGGCATCCGCAGGTCATGATATTTCCATCATTGAAGGGGTGATGGGCCTCTACGACGGTAAAGATCCGCTCAGCAACGTCGGCTCTACCGCAGAAATTGCGTTGATTACACAGACACCGGTGATTTTGGTTGTGGATGTACGCAGTATGGCGCGCAGTGCGGCAGCCATCGTTCTGGGCTTTCAGCAGTTGGAGCCTGAATTAAACATTGCTGGTGTGATAGTGAATCGGTGCGGAAGTGCAGGGCACTATACGATTGTGAAAAAAGCGATTGAACAAATGTGCGGCATTCCGGTCGTCGGTTGGCTGAAAAGGGATGAAGACATGTGCATCCCGGAAAGACATCTCGGACTGGTCCCTGCCATTGAGCGTGGAGAACTGGAGCCTTTATTCCAACGGGCAGCCGATGTGTTGCTAGAGGGTACAGATCTGGATCATCTGCTTAAATTGGCAGCAAGTGCTCCCCCTCTCTCGTATTTAGAAGGAAGCGATGATGTTACAGCTAACTCTATAATCCAAGCGGTCATTGCTCACGACTCAGTCCAAGATGCTAGTTCTGATCACTCTAGCGACACCAGAAAAGACAGCCTTGTGGCTAACTCTACCGATATCAGTAACATTACCTATACAGCCAGCGTGAACGATGCCGAGCATGTGTCCCAGCTGAAGGCTCTCCACATTTACAGCAAGCCGGAAACGTACCAGCCTGTTATTGCCGTCGCTCGAGATGCCGCGTTTAACTTTTATTATCCTGACAATTTGGAACTGCTCGAAGCGGCGGGGGCGAAGCTAAAGTATTTCAGTCCACTCGCTGGCGAAGGCATTCCGGCGGAGGCGGATAGTGTTTATCTTGGGGGTGGTTTTCCAGAAGAGTTTGCGGCGCAGATTGCCGGAAACGAGCTTTTTCTGGAAGGGCTGCGAGCAGCAGCACTTTCCCGGATGCCGCTGTTCGCGGAGTGCGGCGGCTATATGGTGCTGGCCGAAACGTTGACAGATCGTGAAGGACAGACGTATACCATGGCAGGAATTATTCCTGCTCAGGTACATATGCAGAAGAAGCGAGCTGCACTGGGATATCGGGAAGCGAGTGCGGTTCAGGACTCTTTTTTGCTAAAACAGGGTGAAGTGCTACGAGGGCATGAATTCCATTACTCCACGATGACGTACCGCGAAGAAGGAGCCATTCCATATGCGTATGAAACGAAGGGATTAAGGGGTTCGAAGCAGGAGGGATACGCTTCGGGCAATATCGTGGCTGGATACACACATGTGCACCTCGGTTCTGATCCGCAAGCCGCACAGAGATGGGTGGAGCATTGCCGGCTGTACCGTGAGCACCAAGATTAGTTCAAGTGGAGCATGCATATGTAAAATTCGTGTTCAGAAGTGTTCAGAACGAACGTTTAACGCATCCATGTGTGGCACGGCAGTAAGGTTAAATATGGATGCGCAGAGCCCGAATTGGAGGGATATGGCCTGAAAAGTGTCTAGAAACCGCTTGGACGAGGACTGATTTTTCGTTTTGTCGAACCAGCCTAATCTCCCTCTTTCGGGAATGAGCGTAAGGGCATGAATTTGTTTTGAACCTCCTGAGACTTTGGTCGTGAAGTTGAAGATTAGACTGTACAATTAAAGGTTTTTAGTGAAACATGTGGAATGTGTTAGGGATGAGGCATCTTTTTTGAAAAAGGAGACTGGGGAGCCAATATTGATCGGAATGATGTGGATATGCCAAAGCATAATTCGGCTATACTAGGAAGTATTCTGAGTCTGTAGATATCCTGTTCAAAACCGATATGGAAG
The DNA here is from genome assembly GCF_052114825.1 of Paenibacillus sp. 2TAF8. Taxonomy (NCBI): domain Bacteria; kingdom Bacillati; phylum Bacillota; class Bacilli; order Caryophanales; family Paenibacillaceae; genus Paenibacillus; species Paenibacillus sp. 2TAF8. The sequence continues at coordinate 39,637 of NZ_JBFRFN010000012.1, read as the reverse complement.
ATATACACTCACCTCTAGTAACGGGTGTAACAGAGGTGTTTGATTTTGATGTTAAATTGTGCACATGCCTTGCAGTAGAAGTGAGGTAGAAGATTCACAGGTAGTCGATGATACAAAGTGTGGTTAATTTATAGGATATGGAGTGTGCAGACGAATCAAAACGAACAAGGTCAGAAGAAAGGAGATGATTGTAATGGATCATCGCAAAAAGGCACTTTTAATTGGAGATTATACACATCCGGACTGGCATCCACTACAGGGGGTAGACGCGGAGATTAGCCGGATTTTTCAAGATACGATTACGGTTCAGTGCAGTGAAAATCGCAACATGTTGCTTCATGAAAATATTTCAGGGTTTGATGTATGTATCTCCTACATGGACGATTGGAGAGGAAAAGTCTCCCCGCAGCAGACAGCAGGTCTGTTGTCTTATGTGAGTAACGGGGGTGGGCTGGTCATCTTACATAATGGAATCTCGCTTCAGAACCGAAATGAGATCAAACAGATGATCGGAGCCAAATTTCTTCATCACCCGCCTTATGCGCCATTGGAGTTCACGGTTACGGCGGAGAATCATCCCGTGACGGAGGGGGTTTCCGGTTTCACAATGGAAGAAGAGCCGTATGAGTTCGAGTTCGGTTCATTTACAGAGACCAAAATTCTGCTGGAATATCAGTCCAAAGAGGGGCCTAAGCCGGCGGCATGGGCGCATAAATATGGACTGGGCCGAATTGTATATTTGATGCCTGGGCATTCTGTTCCATCCTTTGCAAACGAAATGTATCGTCGATTGGTTTTGCAGGCAGGTAAATGGGCAGCGCGGTACGTATAACAAAGCTCTCCTTTTTGCATGTCGAGGTTTAAGAGGTGTAATATAGAGACAACCAAAGAGGAGGATGAATAAGATGAGCGATTTGTTCAAGAAGGCGTTCTCGTTAGGGCTTGGTCTTACGTTAGTCAGCAAAGAAAAGATTGAGAAAACCGTGGATGAGCTGGTGGAACGCGGGAAGCTTGCGCCCGGAGAATCCAAAGCGTTTGTTGAACGATTGTTGGAGCGCGGGGAAGAAGAGCAAGGCCAGTTGAAACGTGTCATTCAGGAGCAGGTCAAACGTGTGCTTCAGGAAGCTGGCGTGGCATCCGAAAGTGACGTGACCAGTCTGGAGCAGCGCGTTGCGGTTTTGGAAAAAAAGCTGGCCGAGCTGAATCAGACACCGCAGCTTCAACTAGATGAATCCCCGGCTCCGGTTGTTGAAGACTCTCCTCCTCTCAAAGGAAACGAGATCGAATAGATGGCTGTGCGGATCAAACATGTCGGCAGATACCGGGAGATTGCCATGGCGCTGGTGCGTCATGGCTTCGGTTATATGGTCGAGGAGCTGGGATTATTCCAGCTACTGGCCCTGCCCAGACGGTGGATGTCGCGTGAAGCACAACCCACCAAGACGTTAAGTGAACGGATCAGGCTTGTTCTGCAGGAGCTGGGGCCGGCTTTTGTGAAGCTGGGGCAACTTGCAAGCACAAGGGCAGATCTTTTACCTGAATCGGTTATTCGGGAACTGGTCAAATTGCAGGATCAAGTTCCGCCGTTCTCATCAGAGACGGCACGGGGTATTTTGGAACAGGAATTGGATATACCGCTGGAGGAGATCTTTTCCCGGTTCGAGGATACCCCGGTGGCCGCGGCCAGTATTGGTCAGGTGCATCTGGGCAAACTTCAGAGCGGAGAGGCGGTAGCGATTAAAATCCAGCGCCCGGGCATATCACGGATTGTGCAGCGTGATCTGGACATTCTGTGTGAACTGACCGCGATGGCAGAGAAACGTTGGGATTGGGTGAAACAATACCAGATTCCGCAGATGGTGGAGGAGTATGCTCAGGCTCTGATGGCGGAACTGGATTATACGGTAGAAGGTCGCAATACGGAGAAGATTGCACAGCAATATCAGCAGGACCCTAAAGTGAAAATTCCGGTAATCTACTGGGATCAGACCTCATCACGTGTACTGACGATGGAGTATATTGAAGGCATTAAGCTAAACAACCGGGATGAACTGGTGAAGCGTGGTCATGATCTGAACAATATTGCTGAGCGGTTGGTGGATGCGCTGCTTAATCAAATTTTTATGCAAGGTTTCTTCCATGCCGATCCGCATCCGGGCAATCTGATGGTGCTGAAGGATGGGCGACTGGCTTTCATTGACTTCGGCATGGTCGGCAGTCTGAGTGATGAGATGAAGCAGCAGCTTGCCTCGCTTATTATCGGGCTGATGCGTAAGGATACGGATAGTATGATCCGTGCAATTGAAAAGTTAGGTATGATGCCGGATGACATGGATGCGCGTGCCCTACATGTGGATTTGGACAAACTTCGAACGAAATATTACGATATTCCTTTTTCCAAAATCAGTGTAGGACAGGCGCTCAATGACCTGTTTGGCATTGCCCAGAAACATAGCGTTGTCATGCCCGCAGATATACTCCTGATGGGTAAATCGTTGCTGACAATGGAAGGGGTCATTGAACATCTTGATCCTACCTTAAGCATCGTGGATATGGCGGAGCCGTTCGGACGAAAGTTGTTGAAGGAACGTTTTAGCCCAGGTCGGATCAAAAATCGGTTATTTCGCAGTGCCGCAGACATGGCGGAAAGTGTCATTGGCCTGCCAGGGCAGCTGCGACAATTGTCCTCCATCATCAGCAAAGGCAAGCTGCGGCTGGAGATCAGCGTACCCGAATTAGAGTCACTCATGCGTAGATTAGATCAGATCAGCAATCGTTTATCATTCAGCATTGTGCTACTGGCCTTCTGTATCATCATGGTGGGACTTATTATCGGATCTTCGATTAGTCACCAATCCACGATGCTATGGGATATTCCGGTGATTGAGATTGGTTTTCTCGTGGCAATCCTCATGGTGGCGTTCCTGTTGTACTCGATTTTTAAATCGGGTAGGTTCTAAGCCGGAAGTTCAACCGCAAGGCCTTTTATGAAAGGTCTTTGCGGTTTTTTTTGATGAGTAGAGATAAAGGGAGTTAAATCTAGCAGGATGAAGATAATAGGAGATAAGCACCTGTTTTTACGATATTACAGTGTTCGTACATATGTATGTCTGTAACTATAATAATAGGTCAGTAGATTAACGGCCCCGGTTTTTTTGAGAGAGGAAAACTAACAACAGGCATTGCTCTGTCTATCCAGCAAACGTAGTTGAGATTAGTTGGTGAGACGAGATGCCGTAAGCAAAAAAGACAGCTGAATGGTAACGGAAATGGTCAGTACATGCTGGAACGGCAATGACATGATGATTATGAGACGGTGTTTGCGGCTGAATCAAGGCATTAGACCATCATGCACTTAGGGACAAGTAGACTGCTAGCGATAGACAGGTTAAGGACGCGGTATGCTTTTAGACATCACCATGAGCAGGCGAAGAGTCAGGCAGATAATAGTAGTTTTTTCTGCGAAGACTTATCCGTTATTTTGTGTTGTTTGCAGACTTCCCACTGTCATTTTTATGGGTCCCAAGGTGAGAAATTGGACGTGTATGACTCCCGTTATTCTCCAGCAGGTTCGTTAATTTGAGGGACACATCTAGGAGGCAACGCAAGAACATATGAATACGTTAAAACAACAGTGGTTTGGCAACATTCGCGGAGACGTGCTGGCAGGAATTACGGTAGCACTCGCGCTTATTCCGGAAGCTATTGCCTTCTCCATTATCGCCGGTGTCGATCCGATGGTCGGCTTGTATGCATCGATTACGATTGCTATCGTCATTTCGATTGCAGGAGGCAGACCGGGCATGATCTCGGCAGCAACAGGCGCCATGGCCGTATTGATGGTGGGGCTGGTCAAGGATTATGGCGTGGAGTATCTTTTTGCGGCGACTATCCTGACGGGCATCATCCAGTTTATTTTAGGCATATTTAAAGTAGGGCGATTTATTACGTTTGTGCCTCATTCGGTGTTGACCGGATTTGTGAATGCACTAGCGATTCTGATCTTTATGGCGCAACTTACCCACTTTACGGGAGCGAACTGGATCATGTATGTGATGGTGGCGGGAACGCTAGCTATAATCTATATTTTGCCGCGTTTTTTCAAAGCAGCTCCAGCTCCGCTTGTTGCCATTATTATTATGACTATTATTACGGCGATTTTTCATCTCGATGTCAAAACGGTGGGTGAAATGGGCAATCTGACGAGTACGTTGCCAATGTTCCATCTGCCGAATATCGCGTGGACATGGGATACACTGGTGATCCTGCTTCCTTATTCGTTTACGATGGCACTTGTCGGTTTATTGGAGTCCCTTTTGACCGCGACCATTGTGGATGAGATGACGGAAACGAAAAGCAGCAAAAACCGAGAGGTACGTGGTCAGGGGATTGCAAACTTTGTAAACGGATTGTTTGGCGGGATGGGTGGCTGTGCGATGATCGGACAGTCGGTGATTAATGTGAAGTCAGGCGGACGTGGAAGGCTGTCCACATTTACGGCAGGTGCGTTCCTTGCCATTTTGCTACTATTACTGAGTGGTGTGGTGAAACAAGTCCCGATGGGTGCGCTGGTCGGTGTGATGTTTATGGTGTGTATCGGTACGTTTGATTGGAGCTCTGTGAAAAATATTGCCCGCGTACCATGCGCAGAAGCTTTCGTTATGGTGGTGACGGTAGCCATCGTTGTTTACACGCATGACCTTTCGCTTGGTGTAATGGTCGGTGTCGTGCTCAGCGTGCTGCATTTTGGCTGGAAACAGACCAAAATTCGTGTACAGGCTAGCGAGGAGCAAGGACAGAAAGTGTACCTTGTACACGGGCCGTTCTTCTTCGGTTCCTCGTCCCATTTCGTGGATGAATTCGATGCGGAAACCGATCCGCAGGACATCACCATTGACTTTGGCGGGTCTCATATCTGGGACAACACGGCAGTTGTGGCGATTGGCAAAGTGAAATTCAAATATGCGAAGCTCGGCAAAACCGTGCATCTGCGTGGATTGAATGAAGAAAGTTCCCGTCTGCTGGAGCGCAGCGGATTTAATGTGTCAGGTGCAGGTACTGGCGGACACGGAGCGTAAAGTAATTGTTTCAGGGATTATTCTTATGTCGTAATAAGAGCTCGGTTGCAAATGCAGGCGACTGAGTTTAAGCGATAGTTAGGTAACGGTAAGCCTTGAAACGGCTACGGTTGATAGGTAATGCTACAAAGTATTGATGCGTAGCGGTCTCCTTGTGGTTTATGCGAGGGGAGCCGCTTTTTTTTGTAGTCGTGAGCGCTAACGATCATGAGATGCCTTATTTAGGCGTATTTGGGCCATTTGCATTTCTAACGATCACCAGAGACGCTATTTAGCTGATTTCACTCCTTTTTTGGGGGATTTCTTTGATTTTTGAGGAAATAAGCTTCCTGGTGATCGTTAGAATTCTGACAGTGCGTATTTCGAGCAAATAAGGTTTGTGGTGATCGTTAGAAATTGGCGTGATCTTTTTCTAATCGCTCAGGTTGGCTTTAGTCTTCAAGGTTAGCGATACCAGCATTCAAATCATATAGGATGTAGAAATGATTCCATTTGCGTGTGGTCACAATTTCCTGTTTGCCTTCTTTTATAAAAAAATACCCGGAGCCTTCTTGCTGTTGATATTTCCAACCTTCACGTTGCATTCTTGACTTTAACCGTTCCTGCGGATCATTCTCGTCTTTGGTAAGGTAACGTTCCCTGCCCGGCGAGGGATTGTCCATCTGAATGATTGAGTGGCCGCTTCGTTCTAAACGTATGATTTGCTTTACGTTGCCATAACCAACGTTGTTCAGGATCGAAAATAAAGTAAGGATGGCTAATACCAACATGCCAGACAGTCCCCATATGATCGCTCTTCGGAATCCTCTCGCTTTCATCGCATATTGACCTCCTGTTCTTCCTGAGAAGTAATAATGTTATGCTGCACATTAGATTAAACACGAGCACACGGATGTTGGTTACCAAAATGTTGCTATTAAGTGTGCGGGTAGGTAAGACGAAATGACTCAACAAGCTGTTTTATTAAGCTGATTTTTAAAAGGAATAAATAAATTAAACGAACTGTAAAACAAGGAGCAAGGTTATGTTTAAACGGGGCTATTGATTTATCTCTAAAATGCTCAGTAATACTGCCTGGTGGACACATTGTTTTACTAAATATTTGATTTTTTACGATACGTTCATGCTACAAGTTGGCGCGGTAGCTCGGTTTCGCTTTTGTTTTACTGGATGAACGTGTAAACTACAGGATATGGAGAAGAAGAGCAATGGAATGATTGCTTTTTAAAAATTCATTTCATAATCAGAGTTGAATTCAGGAAAACTAGTTTGGACTTACAGGATGTATGCTGCAGGTACAGGTGTGTTTGGAGTAGAGAATCAGGTTCAGATGCAGAATTCGGGCACGAGGACGCCAATAGCAGGCTCGTATGCCGCCTCAAACAATGACATAGACTCAATCAAGTTCAGACGGAGATGCCTATGCATTTCCAAGTGGCTAGGGTCTTCTATGAAATGGACTTATCTAAATGAATATACAGAGGTGTAACGATTGGCAAATTTTGAACAACTAGGTATTCGCCCGGAATGGTGCGAGGTGCTGAAACATCAGGGAATCGCTGTGCCAACTCCGGTACAGGAACGTTCGATTCCCGTACTGCTGGGTGGACGTGATATTATCGCCGAGGCACAGACGGGCACAGGAAAAACGCTGGCTTTTTTGCTGCCGATTATTCAGAAAATTAACGTATCGGACCTCTCTCCGCAGGCACTCATTATCGCGCCTACGCGTGAGCTGGCTTTGCAGATTACGGAAGAAGCGAAGAAACTGACTGCAAACGATGACAAGCTACATGTGCTTGCTGTGTATGGTGGACAGGATGTAGAGAAGCAGCTGCGTAAGTTGCAAAACGGAACTCAAATCGTTGTAGGAACACCAGGCCGCCTTCTGGATCACCTGCGCCGTGGTACATTGAAGCTCGATAATGTGAAAAAACTGGTGCTGGATGAAGCGGATCAGATGTTACACATGGGTTTCCTGGACGATGTAGAGACGATTTTGCGTGAGCTGCCGCATAAACGGCAAACGATGCTGTTTTCGGCAACGATGCCTAAAGGCATTCGTGTATTGGCGAAGAACTATATGAAAGACCCGGAGGACGTGAAAGTTTCCTCCAAGTCCGTGATTCCGATTCATCAGATTCGCCAACAGGTGCTGGAATGTACAGATCGCGGCAAGTTTGATGCACTTCGTGGCATGATTGATACCTATCGCCCGTATTTGGCGATTATTTTCTGCCGGACGAAACGCCGGGCTTCCAAGCTGAACGAAGATCTGTGTGAAGCCGGATATGAAAGTGACGAGCTTCACGGGGACTTGTCCCAAGCGAAGCGGGAGAAGGTAATGAAGGCATTCCGCGATGCGAAGTTACAAATCCTTGTGGCCACGGATGTCGCCGCACGCGGTTTGGACGTTGAAGGGGTTACTCACGTATTCAACTACGATATGCCACATGATGCGGAAAGTTATATTCACCGTATCGGTCGTACAGGCCGGGCAGGTGGAACGGGTCTTGCCGTAACTTTTGCGACGCAGCATGACAGACCGGAGCTTGCTCGAATCGAGGAAGGCACGAATCAGAAGCTGAACCGCATTCAATGGACAAGTGAAGGCCCGGTTGCTTCTACGGGAGCTTCTCGCCGCGTAATTAATAGCGAGGGCAATGATGAACGCGGCGGTCGTACTGCCGGGACAGGCAGTGCCCGTCGCGGTGCAGGACGTAATGACCGCCGTGATGGTGGACGTGGCGGTCGTGGTTCGCGCGGCGGCGAAGGTGGCCGTAGCGGTGGACGCAGTGGCGGCCGTAGCGGTGATGAGCGCAGCACAGGCCGCGGATCGGCGCGCAGCAGCGACAGCAGTCGCGGTGCAGCAAGCCAAGGCCGCAGCAGCAGTAGCCGCGGTACAAGCCAAGGCGGCCGCGGTGGTGCAGGCCGCGGCGAAGAGCGCAGCAGCGGCGGCTGGGCTGGCCGCAGCGCAGACAAGCGCACCGCTGGGCGCGGTGGCGCTGGTTCGGGCCGCTCGGACTCCGCAGGACGCGGTCCGAGCAGAGGCGACCGCCGCGATTCTCGTCGCGGGCGGTAACACACTGGCGCAAGCGGCGATGCAGCCGCATCTTGCGCTAGAAGCATCATAGCCATGCGACCGCAATAGCGGATGCCGCATGGCTCATATCAAGAGTGTTCGGGTACGCAATCGTACCGAACGCTCGAACCAAGGGTCGCGACGGAAGCACGTCGCGGCCCTTTTTTACGCCAACGTTACAGCACTTATTTTACATGTACTTATCTACACGATGAACCTCACTCCAGCTCTCGCTCGTTGTATAGTCCCACGCTATGATCGCTACACCACTGCTAGTTTTGATGTGATATCGTCTGCGAGTTAGCCCCTTTGTTACCTCAATGTTGTCCCATGAGTGCCGTCGACTGCCGCGCGATACTTTGCCTTCTATCAAACTACATATGAGTTAGCTTTTAATCCCGCTAAACTACCACATGATCTCATCCCCGAGCGCTAACGATCACGAGAAGCCTTATTCATGCTTTTTTGAAGAGTAAAAAATTCTAACGATCACGGGAGACGCTATTTGGTGAAAAAGTTGCTAATGAAGGGTGAGTTGCGGTGATTTTAGCAAAATAGGGCTCCTGGAGATCGTTAGAATTGTTATAGTGATAATTTGGCCGAAATAAGCTCCCCTGTGATCGTTAGAATCCGAGCAATAAGTACCAGAACGACAAAACACCTCATCCTAGACCTAAGGACGGGGTGTTTTCGGTTTAAAACTTATATGATTAAAAGATGGCACGATATCTTGCTTACTAGATCACATCAATGCAGGGAAGCCCAGTGTACCGTTCGTCTATAGTTAGGGAGCTGATTTGCATTATTTCACTTATGGAGTGTACAGCAGGTGCACAAGCAATGTATTCACTTTTCTGAATCTGAACGTATACTAGTCCCGGTGCCCGTACCTCTGCACATTCACATATACAAGTAACGCAGCTGGTTCCAGCGACCGTGCGCTGGTGTTAATGTAAACGCAAAGTTTTTTCTCACTGCTTACGATATACTCTGACATCGGCTGGTTGCACGGTTACCCATGGACATCATCAGCGTACTGATCCCGGTACTTCTCGTTATACACTCGTCCGACGGACTCCGCGAGTCCACCGCGTGCTTTGGTCGGATAACGTTCGATGGTGTGATAGAGCCGCATAAAACGGTCTTTCGGCATGAAGCGTGCATAGCGGGTAATCAGGCTGGGAAACAGCTCAATATATTTGCTCTTACGCACGGCAGCGGCCGCCACGGCGGTCAGAATCTGGATGCCATTATGCAACTGTAAAATGTGAACCTCATACGTCGCGATATAACGAATCGCGTCTTCACGGATCAATTCCGGCTTCAGCCTGGCAATTTCGCCAATATACTCGGCGAGCAGCCGCTCGAAGTTATGGAGCAGGAGCGGTTTCAATTGCAAGTCCATATCGCTTCGCAGCACGAAGGATTGCAGTAACGCAATCTGTTGCAGGCGAATGCGGTCGTTATAGATCAGAGATCCGATCTCGCGCAGCATCTCATATGCGAGTGCCTCGTCTTCTTTTCGCGCTTCGGCAACGAGAGCCCAGTTTCGGTTGATGCTCTGGCGGATCACTTCTTCATCCAGTTGCAATAAGCGTCTCATCTCGCGTCGCTGTTCAACCTGGAATGAGCGCTGCTGCATGAAGATCAGTCCACCGAGCAGCAATAGCGACACCGTAGCCGCGATCATGGACTGATCGAGCGTTTCACCGAAATAAGTAGCTGCTGCGCCGATCAATAGAACGAAGAACACATCACGCACCATCCGGCGTTTCACTCGTGAATCTGCTTTCTCTTGCACAGAGACAAGTGTGCCACGCCCGCAGGAGGTGCAGTGTTCTTCCCAAAGGCATGTATATTGTCCGCAGCGCTTGCAAATATGCAACTTTTCAAAGGCATATGTCGTTCGGTTAAATGGCCGTAGGGATACAACTTTTTTCGTATTCATGCTCCATCACGTCCGCCATTCAGAATATTGTACAGGGTGCGATCAGTGTCTTCGCGGGAGACGGGTTTGCGGCGATGAACCTGAAACGTGATCACCCTGATGATGACAAAAAGAAACAATATGGCGAGGCATACGTATGTAACCATAATTCCGTCCCTTTCTATGGCTTGAGAATCAAGCACTGTTATATTGCAGTTTGCTGGCAATAACTATATCATATTTCCATAGTTGGAATTATTGTTCCAACCAAAGCCCTAAAATCGTCGATTTTTGTCAGACATTACAAAACTGTAACTCAGAATAGGGGTGCTTTTCAGATTTTATTAGCAGACTGTTAAGATTTCCTTAAGGCTTGACGCCTATAATAAACTATTCCCATTTTAATCTCAAACGTGAAGGAGTACAGCCCATGCTGCGGATACACAAAAAACGCTGGCTCAGCGGAACCATGGTTCTGCTGGCATTACTAACCCTGCTGCTGCCTTCGGCACTGCTCCCCCAAGCGGAAGCCGCTCAGGCACAGACGAGTGGAATTGACGCGGTGCTTGTAGCTGATGTCAGCAACTCGATGAATACAAGTGATCGTGACAAGATCAGTAATGAAGCGATGAAAATGTTTATAGATATGCTGCCAACCGTCGGTGATAAAGTAGGTATTGTCGCCTATACCGATCAGGTAGAGCGAGAGAAGGCTATGCTCGAGATTCAGTCTGACGCAGATAAAAGCAATCTGAAAGACTTTATCGACCAGCTTGGCAGAGGCCCTTACACGGATATTTCCGTTGGTGTTGCGGAGGCTGTGAATATTTTGAACCATGGGGCTGACACATCACACTCGCCCATGATCGTACTGCTGGCGGATGGCAATAACGATTTTAACAAAAGCAAAGGACGCACCCAGGCCGAGTCGGATACGGATCTGGCGAAAGCCGTTAAGGATGCGCAAGCGAAAGGCATTCCAGTCTACACCATCGGACTTAACGCAGATGGCAAGCTGAACAAAAATGCACTTGCAGACCTCGCCAAACAAACGGGAGGCAAGTCGTTTATTACCGATACACCGGATGATCTGCCACAGATTCTAAGTGAAATTTTCGCCGATCATGCCAAGCTGAATGTTGTAAAGCTGCCATCTATAACCGGAAACGGCAGTTATCAGGAAGTTACCGTGAGTGTGCCGAATGACAGCGTGCTGGAAGCCAATATTTCCATCATGTCCTCGAAGCCGGTACAAATACAGTTAACCGATCCTTCAGGCAAAAACGTGAACCTGAATTCGAAAGAGGCCAAGCTGTCTACATCCAAAAGTTATTCACTCGTAAAACTGCTGAAACCTCAGGAGGGCGACTGGAAACTTCGGGTAAAAGGGGCTCCCAAAGACAGCATTGATATCAACCTGCTGTTTAACTATGATCTTCAACTCGTTGCGGACCCAATTAAGACCAAGTCCTATACGAAGGGCGACAAGATCGACCTGTCAGCGAGGCTGGAAAATGGCGGTCAGCCGCTACAAGATAAGGATCTATACGCGGATATGAAGGCCACCCTGGTTGTGAATGACAAGGACACAGGCAAGAGTGAAGAGCAACCGCTTAAGAACACGGGTACCGGTTTTGCCGGAACCTTTGAAGTGCCGGACAATCACAACTATGAACTGGTCATACGTGCAGAGGAAGATAGCTTTTACCGTGAGAGTGCACCGATCATCATTAATGCAGGGGGCGCAGGTGGAAGTCAGGCACAGCCGACGACACCAGCTGCTGCGAATGACAAGCCTTTCCCTTGGTTGCCTGTCATCCTAGGTGTAATTGCCCTGATCGTGGTGGCGGCGTGCGGCTGGTTTCTGATGGGCTGGCTGAAACGTAAAAATCGCGGCTTTGTCGGTCAGATCATCGTAGAGATTCGGGATGAGAACACCGGAGACAAGTCTTATCCGCAATACAAAAAGCTGGCATCCTTCCGGGGCAAGCTCCATTTGCATCAATTGTTGCAGCTTGACCCTGAACTGAAGGAAACAGAGAAATATATTTTCACCCCTGGCAGTGGAGACCGACTAATGATCCGCAATACCGCAGGGGGAACGCTGGAGAAATCTGGCCGTGCGGTGGATGCAAGCTCAGGCGTTGAACTGAAGAACGGTGATCGACTGAGCATCCCGCTGCAACAGGCGGATAAAACGATTTTGATTGAGTATTTGGTGTAACATGATTGTTCGGTTTATTGGTTTAAATTGATAATTTGTTTTAAATGCATGATTTGATTTAAAGGGATACCAATATAAGTTGGGCTAATTGTTTACACGTTAACGGAGAGGACAGAGAAAACCTGAAGAAGCGGAGCGTGCGCCTTTATCACCAGATTTTTTCTTTTAGAAAAGGGAATCAAGAAAATCTGGGGATAACAGCGATCGGAAGGTTACTCTGTCATTGGAGTGGCGAGTGTAATGAGTTGTACCCAACTGGTTTATTAAGGGAGGATATTGAATGAAACCGATCGTGAGAGAACATATTCAGCAACTGGATGTATCACTGGGCGGAGGGATCGTCAGTGAGAAAATCAGAGTCGATACGATTGATAACCCGATTCTGATTATCGGTCTGGGCGGAACGGGAATTGACGCGCTGTTGCGTCTGAAATATCAGATTAATCGCCGCTTCAAGCTGCCGCAAGACCCGGTGTCCAAGAAAAAGATGGAGAAGCCGGACAATGTTGAATTTCTTGCTTTTGAAACGAACGAACAGGATCGTGCGAAGAAATACAGAGGCATCGGACTGGATCCGATCAACGAGTTTGTACTGTTATCCAATGCCGAGATTGGCGGCCTATTGCAGAATCGCAGCGTACTGGAGCCGTATATCACGGATTGGCTGTCCCCTGAACTGAGCATCACGGATGGCATGAACGGAGCCGCAGGAGTGCGTCAGGCTGGACGTTTGCTTCTGTTTACAAAGATCAATCAAGTGGTACAGGCGATCGATAAAAAGATCAAAACGTTATCCGTGGGCACGAACAAAAAACTGATGGTATTCCTGCTCACCGGATTGTCCGGTGGTACAGGTAGCGGATGCTTCCTCGATATTTCCTATATTGTGCGCGGCATCATCGAGCGGGATCACGGCTCTGCCGGGATTGACCGCGTCAATACACTCGGTTATCTGTTCACGCCAGACGTGAACCTGTCCAACAAAAGCCTGAGCGAGCATACACGCGAGTATATTCGCAAGAACGGATATGCAGCGCTCAAAGAGCTGGATTACTGGATGAACGTGGACAGCCGCGGGGAGCGGTTTACGCAGAAGTACGGTAACATTTTGGCCGTGAACTCACCACTGCCGCCATTTAACCTGTGTCATCTGATCTCGGCGACGAATACGGAAGGCAAGTTATTGGAGAATGCCTACGACTATTGCATGAACGTTACGGCAGAGAACATCACCAACTTTATCTCCAGTGAAGAGAAGCAGTCTGGTGAGGAATTCGCGATCCATGACTACATCAGTAACATTCGCACCAACATCGCACAGATGAACAAAGTGTACCCGGCCAACTATGACTACAACATCATCGGTGCATCTTCCGCTGTACTGCCGATTGAAGAGATGACAACATATTTGGCATACCGGATGTTCGACAAGATGAGCACGATGTTCTCCAAAGCACCCAATCAGGAGGATACCGAGAAGTTCGCCCGTAAGCTGGGGATTGATCTCGAAAGTGTAGTTAAATCCTTCGAATCGCGCGTACCTGAACCGCTACCGGGTTACCAGAACAGCGAACGTCTATCCTATGGCAATGTGGTGAAATCCCAGGTCGTCAACATGGATACGGAGCTGGAACAGAATTTCCTGGCACGTGCCCGTGAGGAATATATCAAGGCGAAGAAACAACTTCCGGGTGAGATCGCGGGTCAGTTTACCGAGCAGATCCGGCGTATGTTTTTGCATCCTGAACAGGGGCCGTTCTATGTCTCTCGTTTGATTTATACCGAAAAAGGATTCTGTGTACTGAAAATGATTCAGTCGTACATCGAAACGCTGCGCGAAAATGCGTTCCGCATCCCGCGTGATATTGAAGCGGCTCAGGAGCAATCCGAAGAGAAGCTTGGCGATGCGAAGAGTGCTTTTGTCTCCAAAGAGAAGAAAAAGAATGCTTATATTGAAGCAAAAATTCATGAATACTGGCTGCATGCTGATGTGGAACGCAACGACCAGATGATCGAGTTCTATGAAGATTTGTATGAACTGCTGAATCAAGAGAACAGCCGCATTTATAACGTATTTTCCGAGACGCTGAATGCACTCAGCTCCATCTTTGCCAAGAACGGCGATCTGCTGACACGCGGCGAAGAGCAAACCGATCACAAAGGCAACAAAACATATTATTGGAACGTGGTAAGTGTACCGGATATCGTGAGTGTGGTGGACGGGTTGCTGGACAAACGCGATACGGACGATCTGATCCGCGACTTCTCGCGTGAGCTGCTGGAGAATTCCAGCCAGTGGGTGAAGGAAAATGAGATTGATATTGTCAGCTCCATCTCTGATTTTCTGAGTGAAAAATTCGGTGACCTCATTACCCGCTCCATGGAAGATTTCCTGGTGATCAAATACGGAAAAGACGAGTCTGTTGAAAAATTCGTGGAACGTTTCATTGCAGGCAAGCTGGATGACGAGGCCGTGCCGGTGTTTAATCTGAGCAACAGCACAGGCAGTCTGCACTTTCCTTCGTGGGGATTTGTTTCCGTGCCAGCACAGGCTCCGGGTATCCTGAAAGGAATTCGCAACTACCAGAACAATGCTGTGGGTAAATCGCACTTTACCGTTAAAGAGAGTGAAGTACGGAACCGGATTTTCTGGCTGAATACCCGCAACGGGGTACCGCTCTTTGTGTATACACCTCTTAAAGTCTATGAAGAGAGCTACGAACGCACGATTTTGGACAAAGAGGGTATTGGACGCCATCTGGTGCAAACGGAGAAAAATAACTGGACGTACCTGCCATCCCCAATCCCGGAAAAATCATGGGGAGATGTGTACGAGAATGCCCGCGTGAAGCAGTATAACGCAAGGGTTCGCAGTGAATTCGAGCAAGCGCTCGGCTATAACATTGTCACTGCCAAATCGGAGGATGAAAATACAAGTAACCGCTATGCGATTGTCACAACGGAACCGTTTGACTTATCTGCCAAGCTGGCTGCTTACGACATGCGTCTCACATCGAACGCGCCGAATCTGGGTGAAGTGAAACGGGCTGTCCTTGAACTGAAACGTCTGCAATCCGAGGGGTTGCCGCGGGTGAATGTGAAGGATATTTTTGGAAGTATTAATGAAGATATGGCCAAAGAAAACCTGGTACGCTCTCCGCAGCTCATCGCGCGGGTACGTGAGGAACTGGCGAAGATGAATGCCATCACCGCCAAAGTGACTGAACTTGAAGGCATCCTTGCTCAGTACCAAGACGAAGAGCAGTGGTATGACCGCTTTATCGAAGCACTCTATACCGATACGATTGTCAAAAAGGGTGCATTGTACGTCTACGACCGTGATCCGGAGGAAGATGCATGGGAGCCATTTGCCAACCTGATGAAGAGCCGCAATTTCGCTGAATACGAAGTATTTGGCAACTTCCGCGGCCTGTCCGAGAAGGACCGCAGCACATTGCTGCGTAAAGCCTCCCGCCGTGATACTGATCTGACGGCTTCCGAGGATATTACACCACTGCTGAGCAAGCTGGATGATCTGGCAACATTGTTTATGGAATCGCGTGATCGTCTGGAGTATGAGCGGGTAGAACTCGCGAACGGAGAAGACATCTACCAGTTCTACAGAACGATGTCGTCGAAGCTGAACGATATTCGTAGAAGGCTGAAATAAGGTGGCTGATGGTATGAATGTACCAAGTAATATGCAGCAAAAAGAAAACGGGATGCAACACGTACTTAAGCGTGAGCTTCAGAAGTATGCTGCCCGTTACGCTACAGAGCAGGAACGTCAGGGCAGCCAAGGGGATGGACGCAGTAGCATCCATTACCCGGCCCTGTTCCTTTTTGTCGGTGACCTGGTGAAACCAGCGGTGTCCGCTGTGCATGATATTAATCAGTTGAAGTGGGATAACGAAGACGGTGTGGTCTACTTGCACATTGGGACAGACGATGCATCTGTGAATAGGGATGAATCCGATCAGGAGAAAGCAAGATTAGGTTATGGGGCCGCGTCGTCACATGAAAACGCTCAGGTCACATACCACCGTTTACCACTCTCCACCTCGCCCACCTCGCATTCACAGCAGCGTTCTTCCAAAACGCTTCGCAAGGATGTACACCGTAACTTTCACGAGTCGGCAGCGGCGCTTTTTGGATTAAATCGAATGATGCGGCGGGTAAGCAACCGTATTGCTGACTATGGACGTCTGTATTCGTCCTTTGATCGAATTTACGTAACCGTCATTACAAGGGCGGATGATCCGCTGAATGTACTGCTGCCGGAGATTACGAAGCTGGCCGAGACTATCTTGGCACAGTCTTTCAAGTCGGTACAGACGGATCTGCATGTGCTGGTTAGCGAGATGGAGCAGGTTGATTCCTTCGGATATGCCAGCGCTGCAGGACTTGCTTTTCTGCGGGAGCTCGATTACATGCAATCGTTGGATTACAAGTTCAGCGGCAATCTGCTCGTGACGGAGGACGGAATATCCATTCCTGTAACTCATCCTGCAGCGCCTTTGTTCGATCTGGTTTACGTACTTTCGGATAAAAACGAACGTGGCACCGGTGTACCAGGCGGATGGATCGAAAATGCCGAGATCATCTGCCGCATCTGTCTGCTGAAGAACCGGAAGCAGGAGGAGAACTATGAAGACCGGGCTGCGATCGCCAGCACAGGCGCGAATAGCTACAATAATACGTCGTTTAAAAATAATATCCGTACTACCTCGGATCAGCATGGGTATGCCAGTGCGGGTTTTGCCGAGATCAGGCGGCCGAACAAACCGATTGCGCTGACTGTGTTGTACCATCTGTACCGTTATCTACTCAGCCGGATGCAACAGGAGCCAGACTGGAGCATCAAGGACAAAATGGCCTTTTTCGGACTGGATGTTTCTTCGGTAGAACGCAAGGTGGAGGGTCTGCTGCCAAGCGAAGATTTGGTTAGCGGAATGAGCGGCATCATGACGCATAGTCGCAGCTTCGCTGAGCTTAAGCCGCTCTCCTTACGGGAAGCAGAGCGAGCGCTTTATGGAGAAGGGGCAGAAGCCTACTTCCGTGAGAATGTGGTTCGTCCGGTGCAGGAGCGTGTGCGTGAACGCAGTTCCAGCGGGTCGCTTCGCCGTCAGGCTGAGCAGTCCCATATGGAGCACCCTGAGGTGGGGTACTTTCAATGGGTTGCCTGGAGTGATGGTGAGCCCGGTAGCGTGCGTGAAGCGCTACTCGCGCTGATTCGTGACAAATCGATGCAACTCGAATCGGCACGGGCGTTACTGGAACAGCGTCAGCAGGAACGGGTAGAGGATCAACCGATCAAACGTGCCCTCTTCCGCGACAAGCAGAACGTGCGCAATCTAATCGATTGTTTGCTTGAACGAGTATACGAACCCAAGGTAGACCTGCTGCGGCTTGAAAATGAACTGCATCTGCTTCGGATCTATGATACGGAAATGGAAGAGTTACACCGCTACAGCCGCCAGGTTACGGCTTCACTGGAAGCATTGGAACGCACATTGCGCGGAGCAGCGGAAGATAGTATCGCTGCTGCGGATGAATACATCGGTCAGAACGTGATGGAGTATTATGGAAGAGTGGCTGAAGAACTGATCACCGACCTGGAGGCGAGGCGGGGGCGGGATGTATGGTTCGAAGATCGACATATGGGAGACATGAACCAGCTTGCTACCGAAGGCAGTGAACGTTTGCTTGCACGTTTAATGGAAGTTTGCCGTGCCTTGCTGCTCGCCGCGGAACCACTGCGATTGCCATTCGAAGAGGAACTGTTGCAGCGGGCTAATGTCACAATTACGTATCGGGACCGGGATGTACTGACGCGGGATGATCTATTCCGCAGACTGTATCGTACATTGGAAGATCAGGCGGTTGTCCGGATCCGGGTGTTCGACTATACACAGGAGCATCGGTATGAAGAAAAGTACTTTTTTGGCGATCATGACAGTGCTTTTATGGACTACGCGGCACATGCCGAGGAAACCTCACGAATCTACAAGCTAGGTGTGGTATATGAGGAACGTAGCAGCGGGGTGGAGAAGCTTAATCTGATGGGTGGTTTCCATCTGGAGGATCTCATGGTGTACCGTAACGGCAAGGTGTACTACGAATCGTACACAGAGAACGGCTATGAGCTTCATCCTGCGGAGCTGGAAGAGAAACTGTCTCCGCTTCGGTAGCTGACTGAAAGATAATAAAGCACAATGCACGTTTGGAAGGGCATTCTGTTAAGGGAGTGTAGAGGTAAGGGTATTAAGTCAGCCCGCTCCTGGCGGGTTTTGAGAAAGGATGCATGCAGACATGCAGCGAAAAATCAATCTTCTCCTGGTGCTGTTCAGCCTGATTGGCGGAGCAGTGGGTTTTGCGGCAGGAGAAATCATGCTGCATCAGTGGCTTGGAGAGATGCCCCGCCTGCTGCTGATGGGGTTATACTTCGGTGTACTGACGCTTAGTGTAGGACTGTTCTGCCTGCTGGCGGAGATGATCTCACCGCGTCTGAATGGCGCTTCGTGGAAGCTTAGATATCTCAGTTTATCTTGGAAGCTGTTGGTACCGGCAACGTTAGCACTGCTGCTGGTTGTAGGGTTGGGATTGCAATTGCTCTATCAGATCAATCCGGGCGGGGCCAAACAGGTCAAGGACATCATATTAATGATCGACAACTCGGGTAGCATGAATGATACAGACCCGAATAACGGACGGTTTGAAGCTGCCAAGACCTTGATTAATCAGATGGAAAGTGACAAACAGGTCGCAGTGATTACGTTTCATGATCAGCCACAACTGTTGCAGCCGTTCATTTCCGTAGACAGCGAGGCAGCAAAAAATGAAGTGAACAGCAAAATCGACAGCATCGTCACGACGTCGGGTGGCACTAATTTTGATACGGTACTGCGAGAAGGCATGGAGCTGATTAAAGGCAAACAGGACCCGAAACGGGGAACAGTCGTTATTCTATTATCTGACGGATTTAGTGACGCCGATATCTCAGCTATTTTGCCGCAGTATGTACAAGAACAGGTGGCTATCCATACCGTTGGCTTGAGCCTTGTAGACCCTTCTGGCACGGATTTGCTCAAAAATATTGCTCAGCAAACTGGCGGGATGTACTATGATGTGCCAGACGCAGGCGGGCTGAATGTCGCGTTCCAGAAGATTTACGATACGATTGATGAACGTACTTTGGTGACGGAGCGTACCGGTGCGATGGAGCACAGCATGTATTTGGCTATTTTCCGCGTCGTTGCCTTGCTATTAATTGGTGTGGCGCTTGGCGTATCCCTAGGACTTGTGTTTGATAACCGTCATCTGGCTCTCAGCTTTGGTGTAGGCGGTGCAGTATCAGGATTGCTGGCTGGACTGTTACTGGAATGGGGATTGAACGGTTCGAATACAGGCGATGCTTTCGTTCGATTGGGAGCGATGCTGATCCTGTCGGGTGTACTAACCCTCTTCTCCTGGATTGTTCCGATCAAAGAGAACACACCACGTAAAAGTAAAGGACGCCGGGATGCTGGCAGTGGAACTCCTTCTGCGGAAGGATTCGGTAAGCGGCCAAGAGATACACGCAGCAAAGGATTTTAACATCGGGGAGGTCAATGGAATATGCGGTTTATAGGTGCAGATGCAGATCCTTCGGCTCCCCGGATTCGAAAGTTGACGCTCGCGGTGGACGAAGGTCGTTGCACACTTCGCTGGCTCTGGCCGGAGCAGCTTGAAGCGGTATACGTGGAACGACTGGAGCTCAATCGGATGAATGCTGATCGTATGGACGAAGGGCGTATGGGCGATGTTGACTACAGTTACCGTGGTGATGGATCGACACAGGGTAAGCTGAAGCTGTATACGCGTGAAGAATACAAGGCAAATAACGGGTATCCGGATCGAATCACCGGTTTTGGTGCGATCCAGTACACGGTGTATGCATGCCTGATGCAGGAAGACGGTCCTGTGCTGATTCGTCAGCAGGATGGAGATAATCAAGGTATTGCGAGTGCAGGCAAGGCGGATATCCGCTTTGCCATTCGTTACAAGAGCGGCTTTTTTCAGAAACGCAAGACGGTGTTTATCACCGTGACTGCCGAGGTACCTGTACCTAAAGAAGCCCTTTGTTATGTTCGCAAGCAGGGTGGCGTTCCACTAAATAAGGATGATGGTACTGTGTATCCGTTTGTGAGTGATTTTGCAGCAGGAAAAAATGAGATGCCACCTGTGGAAGTCGCCAAAGACGACTATGTAAGGTTGTTCTTCACGGACGGTCCCCTATATGGAGCCGCTTATCGGCTGATATCAGATTGAACACACATGACGACTGAAGTTGAATTTTTATATACACGGGGAGGGGAGTGGCTATGAGTTTCTTTAGCCGGTTTTTGAAGAGACAGCAGCCGGAGGAACGACCGCTGTTTTACGACATTGTATGTCCGTACTGTTTTAGCAAATTTTCACCCGAAGAGGTCGTGTTCCGTGCGGCGCACCATCGTGACGATGACGAGGACTATGCGCTCGGAGAAGATGCCAAGCTGAACAAATATCGGGAGCGCTTTGGGCTGGATACGGTGTTTGATATGGAAGCTGTACTGGCTCCGCATGATGTGCCCGAGGAACATCGGATCTATTCAGATAACATTGTCATGGGACTCAATGATCGCTACGGTGTCATGACACGCCGCCGTCTGTGCCCGCATTGTCATAACGAGTTGCCTGTAACGGCTGGTAAGGCACCAAGCAATATTATTTCGATTATTGGTGCGTCCCAGGTCGGGAAATCCGTTTACATGACTTCATTGATTCATACGTTGCAGCATTATACGGCTGATCATTTTGATGCCGCCTGTATGCCGCTCAACGCAGAGATCAGCCGCCGTTTCCGCGCGGATTATGAAGAACCATTGTTCGAACGAGGCGACTTGTTGGATTCTACCCAGAAGGAAAAGCTGCAGGAACCATTTATTTTTCAATTTGTGTTCAAGGACGAGGATAAAGCGCCGCTGACCCTGGTGTTTTTTGATGTGGCAGGCGAGGGTATGGTGGAGCAGGATTATCTGGGCTTGCATGGACAGCATATCAAAAACTCGGCAGGTATTCTGTTTATGGTAGACCCGCTGCAGATTCGTTCGATCCGGGACAAAATCCGCATTAACCTGGGCAACGAACCGGGTGAATGGACGCCGAAATACGATGAGCCGCGTGACGTGGTGCTGACCCTTTTCGGAGACTTTATCGCCTATCAGGACAAAGCCAAGACCAATATTCCAACCGCTGTCGTGCTCACCAAAAGTGACATGCTGCATTCCCTCAAGGACGAAGAGGGAGATTACATCAAATCCAACAGCAATGTGTTCCGCAATATGGTGCACCGCGATTGGTTCGATCTGACCGAGTTTGAGAATATTGATGGGGAGATTCGCCGTTTTATTGAGAAAGTGGATCGTCCTTTCAAAGGCACAATGGATGTGTACTTCAAGGACACCGCTTATTTCGCTGTATCTGCGCTGGGCAGCAATCCAGTGGACATGAAAATTCAGGGCGTGGTAAGTCCCATCCGTGTGGACGAGCCTTTCCTATGGTTGTTGTACAAACTCAAGTACATTGAGGGGAGAGTGGGATGATGCGTTCTTCCAACACTCCGCCCATTGAACAGCAGATGTACACAAGAGAGCGGCGCGGGGTATTCCGGACAACGGAGGGATTCGACACGGTGGCTGCATCACCGGGACTCGACCCTTCTTTTATCAAAAAAGTACTTCATCCTTACTGTGTCTATGACGCTCCTGCGGAGCTGACAGGCCGGAGTGAGAAGGACGAGAGTAAGTTCCCAGCATCCATGCACTTGCTGCATCTGGAGAACGGCGAGACTATTCTGGGGCAAAATGTGTACCAGGCTGCGGACTTTACCGGCCTGCGCAGCGCTTTTTTTGCTCACAATTATGTCCTGTCTCCCGCAAGCTCGGAAGAGTATATGAAACGTGGCGACTGGCTGGATAACGCGTTCGCGACTTCGTATGATATTGAGCAGGGCACAGAGCTGCCTGCGCTGACAGCGTTGCCTGTAGCGTCGGGAGAGGGTGCAGGTCATGGAACTGGACTACATGGCGGCAGCTTCGCACCAGACGCTTCACCGAGCCAGATTTTAAGCGCTCTGAAGATGGACGAGACACTCTTCAAGCGTATGCTCTATGCCGTGATGCAATCTGTAGCTGCCCGTCGCAAAGTATACATAGCGCTTGATGTGCCAGCGGAGGAAGTGACGGCAGGTGCCAAGGCACTGCTGCGTCTGCTGTACAAGGCATTGCCATATGCATTCCGGCGGCAACTTGGTTTTATGACATTTGCCAAGGAACCGCAGGCGAAGAAAGGTATTCATGTGCAATTTGTAGAGCGTGGCACACTGCGCCCGAAGGATCGGAATACGGAGAAGGATTTTACCTTTGATCTCGTTTCTGGACGTGTCACCCACGCGGACGCTTCTGTAGCGAAGCTTCCTTATACGGAATTTGCCTGGTTTTTGATGCAGGATCCGTCAAGGTCTGCCGAGTTCTATGGATTTGCCGATGAGATGCTTGCAGGTATGGAGCCTGGACGGGACCTTTCCATCGAAGCCTATGGGGAGCTATCTGTATTTTATAGCCTTGAACAGGGCGTAGAAGATTTATATTTGAATAATAAAAGCGACGTCTTGAGCGGCTTGCTGACGTATCTGAAGCCGGAAGACGGATTGCAGCAGCGTTCACGTCTGAACGAATTGTTCTTGACCTTGCTCAGCCGGGAGCTGGACAGTGTGCGGCGGGAAAATGTACCCGAAGAGGCGGTGGCCTCCCGTATCGGCGAGTATTTCCGGGTTGCTGCACCTGTAGTGAAAGCCCGGATTGTGGATTATTTTATCTACGCTGTGAACAATGCGCGTGCACAGAAACGGATGCGGGCTGTACAGGAGCTATATGCCATTTTGGATCGAGATGGTCAGCTGAATCAGGCGTTCTTCGATAAAGTGCTGGGCAATGCGTCTTTAACCAAGCTTTTATTTGAGCCGTATCTAGATAGTCAGCTGAAACGTACCGAAACGGCCGCGGGTGTAATTGAGCTTATCCAGCGATGGGTTACGGCTCATCCGTCTGCGATTCAATCTGCTTTTTTGCTGGAACGGTCTTGTGCCGAGTTGCGAGAAAGGCTGTGTTCAGCACCAGGCCCGGTGGAATCTGCGAATGAAGCTCTTCAGAAGGTTAGCGTTCTAGATCGGATCACGGGGAACGGTACGCTGGAACCGGAGATTACAGGATATATCGGTCAATCGGAGTTTACTGCCCATTCAGGACAGCAGGATGCGAATATGCATTCTACTGGCAAGCCAACTGCTCCAGCCCTTGGTGGACAACAGGCCGCATATCAGGAGGCTCTGACCAAGCTGGCTGACAAGCTTGCTTATGTCATCAACCTGTTTATGATCCAGGATCTGGATCTGGAACGAGTGAATCGGGAACAGCTCCTGCAGATCGATATTTTGCAGCATGAGCAAGAGGTTAGGGACTGGGCGGCACGTCAGGGCTCTGATGTTGCTGCAAGGACCAATATGATGCTTGCGGCCAAAGCGTGGCTTAGCGGTGAGGGGAATGCGGAGGAAGGGATGGAATCCCTCTCCCTTGCAGAGCGGGATGAGCTTCAGCGCTGGACCCGGCGTTGGCTCGCTACAGAGCTGCGGAATCAGCCCGGAGCGACAGCGTATGAGGCTCTGTCACTGGCATTCTATCGCGGAGGAAGTGGCAGCAACCGTATCGATTATTCGGGTCTGATCGAGTTTGTGAGAAGCCATACAGGGAACCCCGAAGCAATCTATTCCTTTTTCGAATGGTCTGGCACGCAGCGGATGTTTGTTCGTGGTCCCAATGCGCATAAAGGTTATGCTGATGCTATCATCTTGTATTTTAAAACTCATGATCGAGAAGCATTTCGATCCAAATCTGTTTTTAAGCCGTATTATGCAAAAGCAGGAAAGGCCCTGAAACCGGTCTATGACCGTGCCAAAGCAGAACTTGCCTCTCCGCTTATGCGCATGTTAACTGGACGTAAGAAAAAGCGTTGGCTAGGGTTGTTACTACTGTTTCTGATTCTAGGTATTGCAGGTGGTACGTATGCTCTGATGAACAATTCATCTGAACCACAGGCACAGCCACCAATAGATCGGGAACCGGTTGCTGCAGTTGATCCCGAAGCAGAGCCAGCAGACTATATTGCTTACATTGTGGGAGCGAACAAGCAAGAAGGGGCTGAATCACCAGCCCGATTAGTCCTCCGCTTTCGCAGCGAAACGGGCGGAATTCCTTTTGAAAAAGGCAACCTCCAGCTGCGTATGGATGAAGGAAGCACAAAGGAGCTGGAGGTTACAGACCAGTGGGAAAGCCTGGATGGTGTTGAAGGCACCGGGACAGATACAGATGCAGGCAAAGGTGAAAATGCAGGTACAAGTACAGGTCAAGGATCTGCTGATTCAACGACTGGCGTAACAGACGAGACAACAACGAAACAAGTTGATTCCTCAAAGGAACAGCCAGATACTTCAACGAGTGATGCGGATAAGGATGCTGCATCCGAAGTTGACAACGCGTCAACCGGCACAACCAGTGAATCACCGGCGCAAAGCCAAGATAAATCAGGTGAAAATTCAGCCGATGCTGCTTCGCCAGAGGGCCAGAATAACACTGACACTCCAAAACAATTGAYTGAGGCAGAAGCAGATCGCTTGTACCCTTATGGCATGCAGATCTCGATCCCGGACAATATCAATCCCGAGCATATTGTGAGCATCCAGCAGGGCGCCAAGGGTGCAGAGATCACGATTAATCTGATGCAGAAGCCAAGTTGATTGAAGCAAAAATCAAGTAATATATTTGTATAAAGTACAATGTAAATCGGAATAGCGAAGGAACTATAAAGTGAGATTTGAGGGATGATTCTGAAACGGAGGTTTCAGGATCATCTTTTTTTACGTAATAATTATCGTTTCCAGATGAAGTGTGCTTATGAGTTTTTTTGTTCACAAATTAGACATAAATAGATTGATTCAAATTAAGGGAATTAGGCGAACAGTGAAAAATGGCACGGAATCACTGAGAAATGATCTCATATAATAGGTGTCAGAACTGTCGTAGAGATGCTGAATTCGAGCAAAAAAAGCCTTATACCATCAAAATAATTGCGATTTTCGGTTGACAAGTGATAATGATTATCAGTATCTTTAGTGTAGCAGATTTAATTGTTTAGTTTAGAAGATCGAAGCGCCCGTAAAATTCAGAAATACCGAATCAGAATTTAATTTCGTTGTCGTTACTATAGCCGGAATACATACCGGGATTAATGAGAGAGGGATGATCGCATGTTTCGTCTGGAGACGTCCAAGCTGGATATCGCTTATGAGGAAAGACTGATAGTTGAGGATCTGAACATTCAGATTCCCCAAGGGAAAATTACCGCACTTGTGGGAGCCAACGGTTCGGGGAAATCAACAATCCTGAAAACGATGGCTCGCATTATGTCTCCAAAGGCAGGCAGCGTGTTACTCGACGGCAAGTCCATCCATAAGCAGTCCACGCGTGAAGTTGCCAAGCAGCTTGCGATACTGCCTCAGAATCCTACAGCACCGGAAGGGCTAACCGTTACAGAACTGGTTTCTTATGGCCGTTTTCCTTATCAAAAAGGGTTCGGTTCCATGCGTGCAGAAGATAAACGCATGATTGAGTGGGCGATCGAAGTGACCGGTATGGTAGAATTCCATGACCGTCCAATCGATCAGTTGTCCGGTGGACAACGTCAACGTGCCTGGATTGCCATGGCACTCGCWCAGGAAACCGATATTCTGTTCCTGGACGAGCCAACAACCTTCCTCGATATGGCTCATCAGCTTGAAGTATTGCAATTGCTGGAGCATCTGAATGCAACGGCTAATCGTACCATTGTAATGGTTGTCCATGACCTGAACCATGCATCTCGTTATGCTCAGCACATGATTGGGATCAAGCAAGGTAAAGCCATTGCGGAAGGCTCACCGGTAGAAGTGATGACCTCAGATGTACTGCGTGAGGTATTCAACATTGAAGCTGATATCGTTATGGACCCGCGCTCCAATGTACCGCTGTGCTTGCCATATGCACTCGCTGGGGAACGTCCAAGACCAATTGCTCCTGAAACCAAAGTTGTGAACAGTGCGATGGTTCATGCGGCAGGCCGTACGGAACATCGTGTGCAAGCAACAGGTAGTTAAAATAAACGAGTTGGATCGGATGTACGATCCTAAATTATAGAAATGAAGCCGCTGTGCGCTGTTAGCACGCGGCTCATTCGCATTCACAGGAGGTTTTCATTCATGAGTGCTATCAATTATACCTGGCTTGAACAATATGCACGTATTTCGGCGAATCCCGTTTCGAACTCTGTTTACGATACACCTCTGGCTTCGTTAAGAGACGCGGAGCAGGCAAAAGATATGCTAACAGCATACAATGAACATTTGCGTGCAGACAGCTTGCAAACTGCAGCGGTGTATTTCATGCATTCTATTCGTGGTTTGCTTCTGGGGATACATTATCTAAACGCGATGTGTGACAAGCTGCTGGATATTTCTCTGGATAATATCCGATTACAACTCACTCTTCGGGACGGATATCCCGCATTTCATTTTCAACTGTTAGATAACACTGAACAGGCTCATCCCGCGCCACCCGTTAACGACGATCCTGACTCAGCCGTAGCTTCTATATCTACGCGTCAGGTGATGCTCACGGCTTATTACGGAGAACAGCTTCGGCCTTTAATTGAAGGGGTGGCACTGGCTGGCGGAGCGAATACAGGTCAGATGTGGGCACAGTTTGCATCGATCCTAAGATGGTTCAAGACGCTCGCTGTACAGATGGATATTACAGAACAGGAGGGAGAAGCTGTTATTCGGGGGTATGAGCATGTGATAACGATGCCACCGGAAGTTCTGGGATTGCGTAAAAATCTGTTGAAATTCAAGCCGGTAGAGATCGACAGTCCGTATCAATCGGGAGAGAAGATTTTATTGAAGTCAACATGTTGCCTATATTATAAGGTGGATGGGGGTCAAGATTATTGTTACACCTGTCCCAAACTGAGCAAATCCGAGCGGCAAACTCGATATGAGGCGATTGTGGCTTCCCGGTAAATTTGAAGTTCATACTTGAACACGTTTATAATTGGTGTATTACGATCTCATAGGAGGAATTAGCAATGTCCGTATATTCGTACAAGGCGGTAACCACCGCAAATCAGGAAGTGCCGCTGGATATGTATCAAGGCAAGGTGCTCGTTATTGCAAACACAGCGAGTAAATGTGGATTGACTCCGCAATACGGTGAATTGCAGAAGCTCTATGATCGTTATCGTGATCAAGGCCTCGTCGTACTCGGTTTCCCTTGTAACCAATTTGGTGGACAAGAGCCTGGGACAAGCGAAGAAGCAGAATCCTTTTGCCAGATTAACTATGGCGTTAATTTCCCGGTCTTTGCAAAAGTAGATGTGAACGGGGAAGAAGCTCATCCCCTGTTTCAATATTTGAAAGAACAGCAGCCTGGCTCAGGTGAAACCAGCGACATTCAATGGAACTTTACCAAGTTCCTTGTGAACCGTGAAGGTGAAGTTGTTGGCCGCGTTGAACCGAAAGAATCACCAGAGTCCATGAGTGCTGCGATTGAGCAATTGCTCGGTTAATGTGCTACATCTGTAAGGTAAACGTATGATGACGAGAAGCCTGTCCTGCTATTTCGCAGAGACAGGCTTCTTTTATATGTCTACAGTGTCACATCTCCGCATAGGGGATACTCACTAAGCACTTTATTCATAAATCTAAACCTAGTAAAAAGTATAAAATGATTATGATTTGGGAAGTGGCTTGCTAAGCTTGTAATACCCTTGTTCGGAGGCAAGCTTCAGCAGATTACGAGCGTAACTTCCTGCCCAAGAGTAGCCATGTCTGCGTTCCTCGCTTATTTCGAGAATGTTCATATATTTTTTGCCGTCCCGATCTGCGTAAAAAGGAACATCTTCATCTACTTTGTAGAAACGGTACCAGATTACACTGCCAGCATCCGGCTCGAAGTATACAGGGCCTTGTCGATTGTATTTGGTACCATCTTCCCGAACGGTATCGAACCATTGCAAGGCACTTTTGGCAGCATGTTCGATTTCAGGTGTTTGCGGTATGGACATTAGAAATGCTGTAACAGCGACAGACTCTGATCCCGATTTGGAAGCCAGCTCATAGGCTCTGCCAGGTAACGGTTCATAGGTCACAGGATCATGCTGTGCTCCCCAGACGGTGGGGACTCCGTTATTCATAATCTGGGCTTTCAGGGTATATGCAATACCTTTATCCAGTGCGGCCTTTAGTTTACTGCGTTCCTGGTTTGTCAGGATATCATTATCAAACCCGTGTTTGCGCTGGGTGATGTCATCCAGCAGGATCATCATCTGCACCATCGCATTATCATTGTACGTTACGGCATCCGAGTAATTACTGCGTTTAGGATAGACCTGAGGCCAGCCACCCGAAGGGTACTGTGACACGAGAATGAAATCAACGGCTTTGCGGACACTGTCCTTAAAGATCGGATTACCGGTTTTGACATACATATCCGTAAGAAAGCGGATTTCTGAAGTTGTAGCATCATTATCAAAGGTTCCAAGCTCAACACCATTCGGGTCTTTCCACCCAGAGCGCTCGGTCACACCATCCCAAGGGTTTGCGTATTGTTTCTCCATGTCCTTGTAGAAGCCGCCGTGTGGCATCTGCCAGGAAACGATATTCAGTGCATATGCGGTATCTTTGGCAAGATCCCCTGTGGAGAAATTACTGATATCCCTGAATTTTTGCAATAATGAGGATACATCTACTCCGATCGAACTGGACTTCTGGCTCGGCAACACTTCGGTTTTAATTGTCACTGGGGCGGAGGAAATATCAGTAGTACCGGAAGCGGCGGCATATGGGACGGATAAGCCGGCGGTAATCATGGCGATGGAAAGTGTAATGGGAATGATGCGTAATGGGGCTGGCAATGTACGGTTACTCAAGTGAACGCCTCCCTAAAGCTATTATTTTCTTGTGACTAATATGGAACATATATAACAAATAATCGAATAAAAGGATTCTGTAAATTGTAAGCGCTTCCTATTATAGAAATCAACCCTAAATATCAAAAGGCATCATTTTTACATCCTGTTCATTGTGTTCGATAGAAGAGAAGCCTGATACGTTGATACGGAAATTGAATGATTTGGAGAGCATAAGCAAAATGGTACTGGGGGAAAATGAAATTAGCGAAAAAAAGGATTAGGTCAGTGCCAACAACGTATTGAAGTCACTAATAAACCGAGCGTGGAAGCTGAACTAGCACTATTTTATGAGGAAACAGAAATTATTTTTGCAAAACCTATTGCAATGTGAAAAAGATCACATTATAATGAGCGTATAAAGTGAAATAAATCACATGGACATTATCGAATCAATAGTGAATTATTTCACAACCATAATAACGTTTATCATTCATTATTTTATATACTCCAAGGAGGAACTACTCATGAAAATCGCAGTCATCGGATGTACACACGCAGGAACAGCAGCTATCGTAAATACCGCTAAATTATACCCGGACGCCACCATTACGGTCTATGAACGCAATGACAACATTTCCTTCCTGTCTTGTGGCATTGCGCTCTACGTCGGTGGAGTGGTGAAAGATCCGGAAGGCTTATTCTACTCTTCGCCAAATCAATTGGCCGACCTTGGTGTGGTGACCAAGATGCTGCATGAAGTTACAGCGGTTGATGCGAAAGGGCACACCTTGCGGGCTAAAAATCTGCAAACCGGGGAAGAATTTGAAGATACATTTGATAAACTGATCGTAACTACGGGTTCATGGCCTGTTGTACCGAAGCTTGAAGGCATCGAGATGGATAACATTCTGCTCTGTAAAAACTACAATCACTCCAACACCATTATCGAAAAAGCGAAGGATGCGAAACGCGTGACCGTAGTCGGCGCAGGTTACATCGGTGTTGAGCTGGTGGAAGCATTCGAAATGAATGGCAAGGAAGTAACACTGATCGATAGCGTGGATCGTATTTTGAACAAGTATCTGGACTCCGAATTCACAGATGTAATCGAAGATACACTGACTGAAAGAGGCATCAAACTGGCGCTTGGTCAAACGGTGCAGAAGTTTGAGGGTGAGGATGGTAAAGTAACCAAAGTCATCACTTCCAAAGGGGAGTTTGAGACTGACTTGGTCATCCTCTGTATCGGATTCCGTCCAAATACGGAGTTGCTCAAAGGTCAAGTAGATATGCTGCCTAACGGTGCAATCATCGTGGATAAATATATGCAAACAAGCCAAGAGGATGTCTTTGCTGCAGGTGACAGCTGTGCGATTCATTACAATCCGACAGGCAAAGCGGCTTACATTCCACTGGCAACAAACGCCGTGCGGATGGGTACACTCGTAGCACGCAACCTGGTTCGTCCAACGACACCTTATATGGGAACACAGGGCACATCAGGCATCAAAATTTATGAGCAAAATATTGCGGGAACAGGTATGACCGAAATGTCTGCAAGAGAGGAAGGACTGGTTGTAGAATCAGTTATTCTGGAAGACAACTACCGACCGGAATTTATGCCAACCGCTGAGAAACTGCTGCTTAAAGTGGTCTACGAGCAAGCCACTCGCCGAATTGTTGGTGCACAGGTGATGTCACAAGTGGATCTGACGCAGTCGATCAATACGATCTCGGTTTGTATCCAGAACAACATGACGGTGGATGAGCTGGCATTTATCGACTTCTTCTTCCAACCACATTACAATAAACCGTGGAATTTCTTGAACACTGCAGGTCTGCAAGCTCTGCCTCCGGTAGAAGTTAAAGCACCAGCACTGGTGTAAGCTTGGGCAAAGCATTCACAATGAAGGCAGCTAGCAACTATAGAGAATTCGGGAGCATCATACAATAAAGACAAAGGGGAGGCTGGCGATCATATCGTCAGACTTCCTTTTTGTCGTCTCTGTCGTCCGAGCTGTCTGTCTGTATCATCTTGTTTCTTAATTTTCTTACTTCCATCTTATTTCTAAGGGTTTCGGATTTTTTGGGGGAAGGCAAGTGGGAAATTGGATCATCTTCTTGATTGACTTTGTGATTATTTACACAAAGTTTTGCGAGAGGTCGATATACAATGAATGCATGGATAGAGTTCCTTAACATACGAACGGATCGAAGACAAAGGAGAGGATGACATATGGCGACTAAAACCCCTCAAGAGGTTGCACAATATACGGCACAGGCCGGGTTGAAGAAAGCACAAAATCCGGTTTCCTCAGTACTGATTCTGGGGTTCTTGGCAGGTGCCTTCATTGCGCTTGGGTTTCTGCTCGATATTCGTGTAATTGCATCTGCACCAGCAGAGTGGGGAAGTATTGCAACATTTATCGGAGCGGCGGTGTTCCCGGTAGGTCTGATTCTGGTCCTGATTGGCGGGGGAGAACTGTTGACGGGTAACATGATGGCTGTACCGCTTGCTGCAATCACACGTAAAATCACTCCAGCCAGCATGCTGAAGAACCTGCTGCTCGTTACATTGGGCAATCTGCTCGGTGCCCTGTTCGTGGCCTTTTTCTTTGGTCATGTACTTGGGCTTACAGCCGAAGGTGTATACCTGACTAAAGTGGTTGATATGGCAGGACATAAGCTGCACGACAGCTTCCTGCAGGCTTTTATCTCAGGCATAGGTTGTAACTGGCTAGTGGCACTGGCAGTCTGGCTGTCTTATGCAGCCGATACGATGAGCGGTAAAATTCTGGGTATTTGGTTTCCAACGATGGCATTTGTGGCAATCGGATTTCAGCACGTTGTGGCTAATATGTTTCTTATTCCAGCAGCGATCTTTGAGGGACACTATTCCTGGGGGCAGTATGTCATGAATTTTATTCCGGTCTGGCTAGGTAATCTGACGGGCGGAGCTTTGTTCGTAGCGGCTGCATACTGGATGGTATATCTGCGCAAGACCGAGCAAGTAGCCACGGTAGTCAAAGAGGAAACAATGGTTCCTGCTGTAACTTCTCCTATGGAAACAGAGGGCAGAGCGATGTGGAGCAAACAGGCGTAATCCATGGCAGAGTCGACACTTAGGAGCATCGTATTTGCAAGTATAAATAGTCAGAGTGTAGGAAAGTAGTTACGGAGACTTATCAGATAACAATGCAGAAATAATGAGGTGAGATGATGCATCTTATCGCTTCACGACAAGTTTGGTCGTGGCGAGAGGAGATGGGTCATCTTTTTTTTTTGCGCAAATTAAATTCGCCATGACAAGGTTCGGGGGAACGAAACCTGAGCATGGCGAATTTCGGGAGTGGTCCATGATATGGCATGAGGAGGAAGTGGGGAAACACCAGCCTAATGCCTTGTTCTTAATTTACCCCTGGATTCAGAGAATGAATCAAAGGGATAAAAACTTTTTTTGAAAAACAAGAATAATGGATTTGCACAGAAATATGATACCCGACATCCACGAAAATTTGGCCGATTTACCCTGTTCTCTTTACGTTTTAACCCCGGACGGGATATGATATAGGGATAGCCATTGAAAGAGGGGGAGCCTAATGATGATCGATCAGGAGAATGGTGTGTTTCCAGCGGTATGCCCGCTCGATTGTCCAGACACATGTGGTCTGCTATTACATAAAGAAAACGGTAAAATTACGAAGGTCACGGGTAATCCGGATCACCCGATTACGAAGGGCGCGATCTGTAATAAAGTGCGAAATATGACGGAGCGGGTGTATCATCCCGAGCGTCTTCAATATCCGATGCGGCGTGTCGGCGCCAAAGGTGAAGGCAAGTTCGAGCGGATCAGTTGGGACGAAGCCATTCAAGAAATTACGGGGAAGTTCAAAGACTTGTCTGCAACATATGGACCGGAGAGCATTCTCCCTTATAGTTTTTACGGGAATATGGGTGTGCTCGGCGTAGACGGCATGGATCGGCGTTTCTTCAATGCACTTGGCGCAAGCGTGCTGGAGCAAACGATATGTAATGCTGCCGGTAATACGGGCTGGAAATATACGATGGGAGCTAACCACGGCACGTTGCCTGAGGATACAGAGCATGCAGATCTGATTGTGGTGTGGGGTGGGAACATCGTCAGTACCAATATGCATCAGGTTGTACTGGCGGAGAAGGCCCGTAAGAATGGTGCCAAAATCGTTGTTATTGACGTTCATCGCAACCGTACGGCTCAGTGGGCAGACTGGTTTATTCCGCTTTATCCAGGTACGGACAGCGCACTGGCACTGGGTATGATGTATGTGCTGTTTGAGCAAGGACTAACGAATGAAGCATTTATGCAAAAATATACGGTAGGACACGAAGCGCTGCGCGAGCATGTCCGTAGTTACACCCCGGAGCGCGTAGCACGTATTACAGGCGTGCCGGAAGAAACGATTGTGGAGCTGGCACAGCTCTACGGGGGAGCTCAGGCTGCTCACATTCACATTGGCAATGGCTTGCAGCATCATGACAATGGGGGCATGAACGTACGCAGCATTGCCTGCTTGCCTGCGATTACGGGGCAGTGGCTGAAGCGTGGCGGCGGTGCGGTACGTACGAACAGCTACGCAAGCACCAACAGTGATGCGCTGGAGCGACCTGATCTAAGGCAACAGGCCGAGCCGCGAGTCGTAAATATGAACCGGATTGGCGAAGCATTGCTGGAAGCGGAGCAGCCGATCCGGGCCATGTTAGTTTATTGCAGCAATCCACTGGTGGTAGCACCGGATACAGAACGAGTGGAGCGAGGTTTTGCAAGGGAAGATCTGTTTACGGTAGTTCATGACCTGTTCATGACGGATACGGCAAAATATGCAGATATTGTGCTGCCAGCGACATCATCTTTTGAAGCAACTGACCTGTACCTATCCTACTGGCATCAGTACGTCCAGTTGCAAGAACCGGTTATCGCGCCAATCGGCGAGAGTAAAAGCAATGTGGAGCTGTTCTCGCTGCTTGGACAGGCCATGGGTTATGATGCGGACATCTTTGGTGAGAAGCCGGAGCAGATGRTTGAGAATGCACTCCAAGGCACTGAAAATCCTTATATGAACGGGGTTACATTGGATCGTCTGAAGCAGCAGCGGTTTGTGAAGCTGGACATGTCGGCCCACGAATCTTTCCTGGAACATCTGCCTACGCCATCAGGCAAGATTGAATTATACTCCGAGCAGATGGAACAGAAGGGACTACCGCCATTACCGACATATGCCGCGCTCGTTGAAGGTTTTGATGGAGAGAATCCTGCTGGGCTAGGTGATGCGTATCCACTGATGTATGTGTCGCCGCCTAACCATAATTTCCTGAACTCCAGCTTCGGCAATTCAGCTAAACATCAACGTTTGGAGAAGATGCCGCTACTGCAAATTCATCCACAGGATGCGGATCGTCGTGATGTGCAGGATGGCGATACAGTTGTGGTATGGAATGAACGCGGACGTATTGAACTGACCGCCAAAGTCACGGATGCCATGCTTCCGGGAACGGTCATCAGTCAAGGACTGTGGTGGGACGGCGAAGGCAAAAAACAGCGCTCCAACTCGCTGACATCGGACCGCTTGTCGGATATGGGGAACGGTGCTACCTTTTTCTCGGCCACTGTTGAAGTGAAGCGAAAATTAGGGTGATTGCAGTTAATAAGACGCATTTCTCTGTAGTAATGTAGTAGTCCAAAATTACAAAGGAATGATAATATGAGACAATTATCAGAGTATGAGTCGGCGAAGCGGGATATTGTCATGTCCAGCATATATATTATAGGTGTTCTTATACTATTTTATATGGCTCTGGAGGCCTCTTTTATCATTGCTATTGTTATTTGTGTACCTTTGGAAATTGCGTTTGTAATAAGATTGATGTATGAAGTGAAGAAAATAAAAAAAATCAGGCAACGCGATGCTTCTTAGATTAATTCCGATGAAAGGCTTTCGCCGTAGCGAGTCATGCTACGTGTGCGGGAGCCTTTCGTCTGGAAACAGGCTAGTGGATGTCGGTTTAGTAAGGTGTAAGGGGTAATGGACGGATGGCTCGCAACAGGAACCGCTGCGATTGCTCTGCTTGGATTCGTGCTTCATGCAGCGAAAAAGCATTGAATATGGCAAACCAATCTCAAAAAAATATTGACAAAATAAATTAAATATGCTATAATTTACATATATTAAGTTTCCGTATATAATGGGGTTCCCTGGCCAGGGGAACCTCATTTCTGTTTATATGGGAGGAAATTACTACGATGAGCCAAAATAAGCCCAGCATCACATCCCTGATTTCAGCTTTTGCCCGAGCCTATCATGTTGAGCATGATGAACCGCTTATTATTAATGATTTTTTAGCGACAAAGCTGATCACCTCACAAGAATGTGCAGATATAGGAGCAAGTATGATTCAAGGCATTGATTTCTTTCACTCGGACGCAGATCGTCAGTTCGGCGGAGACCGGGATCAGATTTTAAAATGGATCGTTCAAGTCCAGCTCTCACCCATAACATTGGCTCGTTCTGCCTATAGTGAGCAGTTGATGCTACAAGAAGCTGCATTGGGAGTGAAACAAGTGGTTATCCTTGGTGCGGGCATGGATACGTATGCGCTCAGACACCCGGAACTGGAGTATACACTAGATATTGTTGAGGTGGATCTTCCGCTCGCCCAACAGTTGAAGAAAGAGCGTTTGCAACAGGCAGAGCTTTTGATTCCGAGCAATCTTCATTTTGTTCCTATGGATTTTACCCGAGAGATTATTAACACTGATTTTACGAGCACAGTATTGAGGAATGTGAAAACCTTATTTACATTACTCGGGGTTTCGTATTATCTGTCCAAAGAAGATTTTTTTAGCTTGATCCATCAAGCCTTTGCGACGCTCCCTGCTGGAAGTTCTATCGTATTTGATTACGCAGATGAGCATCTTTATGAGGAGAAAGGCAAGTTTAATCGGGTTGAAAACATGGTTAAGATGGCCGCGATGGGTGGCGAACCGATGAAATCCTGTTTCACCTATGTGGAACTGGAGCAGTTGCTTCAACAAGCAGGGCTTCTGATCTATGAGCATCTGTCACCTGAAGATATACAGGAGCGTTATTTCAGTCAACGAACGGATGACTTGTCTGCCTATGAGACGATTCATTTTATTCATGCGGTAAAAAAGTGAAATTCAACTATACATTAGAGGTGAAAACACTATATACGGGCCAACTGATGTAATATATGGTGCAGTTGCCTTCATATAAAAAAACAAACGCCTGAAGAGACGTAGTCGTCTTTCCAGGCGTTTGGAATTCGTGATTGCATTATTTGCGATTCTGCTCAGCACGCTCTACAATCATATCTGCCAATTCTTCAGCCTGACCCTGGATTGCAATCGGGTCAAAGTACCAGTACCGATCCTCCTGCAATTCATACACCTGATTGTTTTTTACCGCAGGCAGGGACTTCCATACGGAATCGCCCTGATAATTCTTATTGTTCTCACCAACGGTCAGGAAAATATGATCGCCTGCATAATCACCAACAACCTCACGTGAAATTTCTTTCCATTGGGTATCGCCCATCAGTTCTTTTCTGGTGCGTTCAAGCGGAGCGAGTTCCAAAGCACGGTAAACCGCTTGTCCTCCTCGACCAAAATTGTCTCCATATCCATAATAACTCTTGTCCGATACTTCAAGGATCGAGAAGGTTTCCTCTGGACGGATGACCGCCTTCACTTTGGAACGAGCGACTTCTATCCGTTCGTTGTACGTTTTCAGCCAAGCTTCGGCTTCTTCGGATTTGTTCATGAGCTCTCCGAAGCCACGGATCTCCTCCTGTACATTTGTGAATGTACCGTAAGGGATAACTACGGTCGGTGCGATTTTCTGATAATTCTCAATTTCCTGGGCCTGGTCAGAGTAGGTGATAATCAGATCCGGATCCAAGGCGGCGACCTTTTCTAGCGATACAGCATTCCGATCACCAATACTTTCGATGCCTTTCACCTGATCCAAATAGTACGGATTCTCCAGGTAATATTGGATAGCGCCAACGGGCTTCACACCGATTGCCAGCAGATCACTTACGTACATGTCTGTAACAATCCGTTTGGGCTCAGCCGGAATTTCAACATCCCCACTTAAGGACTTGTAGATTCGTTTAGCATCCGAAGTAGCCGAACCGGACGACGCATCTGTGCTGACTTCGGAAGTTCCAGGTATGGCTTCTGTTCCCGCCCCGCTACCGCAAGCGGTCAGGATCATAAGCATGGCAAGCATAAGCAGCAAGCCAGAGAATCTGTTTCTAAAAGAATACATGTACTGATTCCTCCCTATGTATAGTCCATAAATAATAATGATTATTATTCTCATTAATAACATAGAGGAAGATGTCTGATTTGTACATGGACAACGATGATCACTAAGGCATGGACAGATGTGATATGAAATGATGCATCATGTGTTTAAATTGCTTCATCATGGATACAGGGTCAAAACCGTAGAACATGTCTGCATCAATTTCGTATACACAACCGTTACGAATAGCCGCAAGGCTGCTCCATGATGCTGTATTCATCTGTAAATGGACGGCTTGTTGCTCTACAGTTTCCTCAGGATAGGCTATAAATATGTGATCTGCGGCATACAAATGAATATCGGACAGAGGCACATGGATGTATCCGGTCGGCAATTGCCCATCCTTGAGCATACGTGCCGGTGGTTGAAATCCAAGAGACTCATACAGAATATGAGAAGCTCTGCCCCACCCATGACCAAAAAGGTATGCACCTTGTTCATCATTCAGGAATAAGCATACCGCCGAACCTCGGGTTTCACCCATTAGATTGTCCAAAGTCTGATTGGCTTCATGCTCCAACTGGTGATAACGGTGAATAATAGCCTGAGCTTTGGGTTCCATACCTGTAATTCGACCGATCTGTATAAACTGCTGCTTCCAGTCCAGTTCTTCAAAAGGCATCAGAATGGTGGGGGCGATCATTCGCAATTCATTCAGCGCTGGATGAGGTGCATAACCGATGATTATGTCGGGATTGGCCTCCGTGATCAACTGCGGATGAGCTAACAGTTCATGCTCCGCGTACTGCCTCATCTGCTGTTGTACATGCTCATCAAGGTCAGGTTCCATCCAGCTCGCAACAGCTCCTATGTGGGGAATACAGCCCAGTGCAAGCAGGGAAGCCGTGTAGTTGAAGGTCAAAGAGACGATTTTCTTCGGTGTTTGCCGGTAATGACTCGGTGCTGCACCAACGATCTGTTTGAACTTGCGGCTCAGATAGAACGAATCTTTATATCCGATCAGTC
Source organism: Paenibacillus sp. 2TAF8 (assembly GCF_052114825.1). Classification (NCBI taxonomy): domain Bacteria; kingdom Bacillati; phylum Bacillota; class Bacilli; order Caryophanales; family Paenibacillaceae; genus Paenibacillus; species Paenibacillus sp. 2TAF8. The sequence goes on along the minus strand of NZ_JBFRFN010000012.1, from coordinate 918 downwards.
TAGCCACTTCCTGTAATGTAGGATTTCCCAACAGCAGATGTTCTTGGGCCATCCTGATCCGTAAACGGGATACATATTCAATGAAGGTAAATCCGGTATACCGCTTAAATTCCCGTGAAAAATGTTCGGGGCTCACATTCGCTGCCTTGGCCAGCTGCTCACGTGTGAGAGGGTGCGCATACATTTCATGAATATAGCGGAGTGCACCATCCAGCCAAGAGTGATCTGGTTGCGGAACAAGAGCGGCTTGCTCCTGCAGCATATCCAGAAGTTCATAGAAAAGAATATGCGGTCTGAACAGGCTTGTATTTTGTCCTGACATGCATATCTGGGCCAGTTCTACTGCCTTCTCAACAAGCAAGTGGCTGGATAGTGGAGCTGGGGACCCAAACGGCCAGAAGCGCTGTTCTTGATCGGTAAAATCGAAAGCGATGGCGATGCCCTGTACTGGCGAGAGCGTACCTCGGTAGCGGTCATGCTGCAACAGGCGGCCTGCACGGCGAATAAATGCGGAGCCAGGAGTTAATGTCAGTTTGCCCTCTGCTCCAATGAGTCTGACCTGACCTGAGGTTATGACATACAATACATGGAGCTTGCTCCAGGAGTCCTCAATCTGGGCCAATGCTTCAAAGTCGTGAAGCTGAACGAGATGTATCAGCTTGAATAGAGCTTCTGGAATAGGCTTTATGTAGGGTAAGGAAGCGAGCCAGGAATGTTCGTGGACTGGATCGGCAGGCTGGTTTTTTTTCATGACGTAACCTTCTCCTTATTATGATTTGGAAGAGCTGTAACACTGCATCGTACTTCTTCTGCTGGTCAAATTGATGAATTTGAACTATTATGCAGTATATATGATAAACAAGACTTCGTGGACAAGTGGTCGAAAATTGTACTTATTTCTGCGAAATTAGATAAAAT